>CAZDME010000001.1:0-61085 GCA_964506785.1 uncultured bacterium
AATACCTGTGGATTTGTGGATTCTTAAAAAACAGGCTAAAAAAACGAATATTATAGAAGGATAAGTTGTTAATAACAGTATAATAAATATCCACAAAACAAACAACTAAAAAAACTATTCATTATTAATTTTATTTTTTAATAAATCAACTAATTTTTGTAGATTTAAATCACTCTTTAATAAATGGTCAATTACGTTTACGGCATGTAACACTGTGGTATGGTCCCGTCCGCCGAAATACTCCCCTATTTCCGGGAGAGAACACTCGGTCAGCTGGCGGGTAAGAAACATAGCGACCTGGCGGGGGAAAACCACTGTTTTTGTCCTCTTTTTTATTTTCATATCAGCAACGCTTAAATCAAAATACTCGCTAACTTTTCTCTGAATCAAATCGATAGAAATGTGTTTTTCCCCCTGGCTGTGAGAAAAAAGGTCTTTTAGTGTTTCTTCGGCCAGTTCAGTCGTTATCGGAGCCCCCACTAAACTGGCGTAAGCCACCAGCCTGATTAAAGCGCCTTCCAATTCCCGGACATTAAAGCGAATTTTAGCTGCCAGAAAATTTGTTACCGCTTCGGGGATCGGCAGTGTTTCCTTTTCCGCCTTCTTTCTCAAAATGGCAATTCGCGTTTCTAAATCAGGGGGTTGAATATCGGTAACCAAACCCCACTCAAAGCGCGAAATTAAGCGCTCTTCTAAATTAGGAATTTCTTTTGGCGGAGAATCAGACGAAATAACAATTTGTTTATGTGCGTCGTAAAGGGTGTTAAAAGTGTGGAAAAATTCCTCCTGGGTGCTTTCTTTACCAGATAGAAATTGAATATCATCCAATAGAAGAAGGTCAACGTTGCGGTATTTATTTCTAAACCTCAATGTAGTCTGGTTTTGAATAGAGTCGATCAACTGATTGGTAAATTTTTCGCAAGAGCCATAGAAAACACATAAATTCGGATTGGTTTTTTGAGCTAAATGGCCCACGGCTTGTAAAAGATGGGTTTTCCCCAGGCCAACGCCGCCATAGATAAAAAGAGGATTGTAGGCTTTACCCGGAGATTGTCCCACAGCTAAAGAGGCGGCATGGGCGAACCGGCTGCCGGGGCCAACTACAAAATTTTCAAATTGGTATTTAGGATTCAGGTGGGTGTCTTCCCGGCTTAAAGAATTGGACCGGAGGGTATAGACCGGTTCTTTGTTCACAGAAGGCTCTTGGTTCGATTTTTTGATCGAAACCGAAACATGGCTTGTGGATAAACCACTTACCACGGAACAAACCTGCTCTAAATAGTGTTCCCTCACCCACTCCTCAATAAAAGAATTGGGGGCTTCCAAGACCAATTGAGAGTTATCGAGACTCAACGGCCTGAGGGGTTTAACCCATGTTTCAAAACTTTGCCGGGGGATAATTTTTTCTAATTCAGACAAGGCTTGAGGCCACAGGGTATCGAGGGCGGAAGACACAGGAAAACTCCTAACTATTTAAAACTAAGGGATTATATAGAAAACCATCAGTTTGACCACAACAAATCCACAAATTATCTACAGATAACCTAAGGGTTTGAAATACTTAAAGTTGGAGAGGAAAAATGCTAAAACCTTCTCACCCTTAACCGAAGCGAAACACTAACCTTGGGGGGACGAAGAAATTACGGATATCTACAACCTCAATAAAATCAAGGAGTTATAAAAAACAAACCTGTCTATTTTCACTGTCCTCGAGAAAAAGTCCGTCTGCTCTGTTGAAACAAGGGTAAAGGGCTAAATTGTTTTATCCGGAGACTTCCCCACCTTGTCCAAAAAATACCCACAGTTTATCCACATCCCCAAAAACCACCATAATTGGATACAGGTAAGAAAATTTTAACAAAAAAAATTTTTTTGTCAACTTTTTTTTGAAGTCTTTTAAACAAAGAAGACTTCTAAAACTTTCGGTACGCCAAACAAGTGCGCGGGTAGACAGCCAAAATGTTTCACGGGAAACAGTCTGGCTCATAGCTGTTAGCTCTTGGTCGATAGTCAAAAAAACTCCATTCCTTTAACCATGAGCCATGAGCCAAACAGGAAAGCCCTTGACAACCACCTCTAATTAACTTATAATCTCATAATCTGATAATCCGAATAACCCAGTAACGGGAGAAAGCGCTTTGAAAAGGACTTTTCAACCATCAAAAATTAGCCGAAAGAGAACACATGGATTCCGCCGCCGCAAACAGACGAAGGGGGGGCGCAAGGTTTTAAATCGCCGACGGAAAAAAGGAAGAAAGCGCCTGGCGGCCTGATTTCCGAAAAAGAGCTGCCGTAAAAAGAGTAAAGGGCGGCTAAAAATTACACAGAGAGGTTAAAGGACGGAATCCTTAAGATATCATCGGGTGTAGATTTACGGTGAGTGAATTCAGACATACCTTTCCCAGGGAAGAAAAAATCCGAAAGAAAAAAGACAGGGACGCGCTTTTTAAAAAAGGGAAAGTTTGTTCCGGGTCTATCTTACAGCTTTTTTTTCTTCCCCGCGGCGATAATTTACGCAAGGCAGGCTTTGCTTTTAGCCGGGGGGTAACCCCGGCGACAAAACGCAATCGTCTGCGGCGGCTTCTTAGCGAAGCTTACCGGTTAAACAAGGAGAAGGTGGGTTTGGGGTATAATCTGCTTCTCAAGGTAAAAAAGACGGTTTCTGAGACATCAATGGCCCGTTTTGAAACGGAGTTTCTAACCTTGGCCCGGAAAGCCGGGTTGCTCCGGAGCGCTAGGTTTGAGCCTGGTCAAAGACGGGAAAAAGAAAAGGCGGGGTAAACCGCAGATTGTTTCACGTGAAACAGTGTAGCCGATAGCTCATCGGTCATGGCTCATAGCTAAAATTGGCTATTGGCTCGTAGCTTATGGTTGATAGCTAATTAAGAAAAAAGATGATACAAGGGGTAGTACTGCTTATATTGCGCGTGTATAAAAAGGGGATATCCCCCTATCTGCCCCATCGCTGCCGTTTTTACCCTTCGTGTTCAGAGTATACCCGTCAAGCGATTAGTCGATATGGCTTATTACAGGGGATTTGGCTCGGAGGGTGGCGTCTTTTGCGCTGCGGGCCTTGGCATCCGGGTGGCTATGATCCGGTTAAATAGCGCATCAAGAAGAGCCCGTAGATGATGGCTTCCATTAGCTGTTGGCTCAGAGTTCATCGCTCATGGCTAAAAGAAAACACCTTTTTTGCCATTAGCTAAGAGCCAGAATGTTTCACGTGAAACAATTTGGCGGCGGCACCTAGAATCCCATAAAAAAGTGGGTGACAAAAGGGCAAAAAAGCCCAAAAAAGCGAAAAGGACTGAAGAAAACAGGGGTAAATTATGGAAAAAAGACTGCTATTAGCTATTGTTTTGTCGATTCTGGTTTTGGCTTCATTTCAGTATTATGCGGCAAAAATAGCCCCTCAGTCTGAACCGGGGCAGATAGAAACAAGAGAAAACAAAGCGGGCTTATCCCCTCAAATGACCACCGGGCCAACCGGCCATCCGGACAAGCAGCTAACCGGGGGTGTTTCAGGGGAAACAATGCTTCCAGGGCAGGAAGCCTCTTTTCCGGTCATAGAAGCGAGGGAGTCTAAGGTAGAAACGAGTCTTTTTAAAGCGGCCATTAGTCTCAACGGGGCCGGAGTCGCCGGCTGGCAGCTCAAGGAATATAAAAATAAGGATGGCCAGCTGATCAATTTGTCCTGCCCCGAGAGGTTGGCCTCCAACCTTCCTCTATATATCCGTTGGGGATCGGTCTCTCCTTTAATCTTCCAGGGGAAGGAGTTGCTAAAATTGGGTTTTGAGCAGCCTCAAGGAGAGCTGTTTCTGCAAGCCCAGGCTGACCCCTGGAGGCTGGATAAGAAAATGGCCTTTTCCGACCAGGATTACCTCTTTTGGTTAGAACTTAGCTGGCAGAATCTTTCCTCAGAGACAAGAAAGCTGCCGGACTATTATCTGGTTTGTACCCCTGGTTTTGGGTTACAAGATAAAGAAAACCGGCAGTATGCTGAAGCCAAAGCCGGTTTTGTCCTTGGGGATACGCTGAAAGCGAAAAAATGGAAGATACACTCTTTAACCAGGAAGTTAATCAGAAGAAACGCCGAAACCGGTTCAATTACCCGTCTGGATAATGAGCTTCCCGGGATAGTCCGCTGGTTGGCCTATCGGGTCAAATATTTTACCATAATCATCAAGCCAGAGGAAGAGGCAAAAGGAATCCTTTTTTCCGGATTAGGCGAGGATGAAGCCCTCTGCCAGCTAAAAATGCCGGGAGAAGAAGTTCGCCCCGGAGAAACTTTTAATCAACGTTTTGCCGTTTATCTGGGGCCGGTAGATTATGATCAGCTTAAAAGAGCAAATCTGGGTTTAGAGGCAATTTTTGAGAGCGGCGGATTGGCTCCTTTGCGAAGATTGGTCATGGCTGTTCTTAAATTTTTCTATAAAATGGTAGGGAACTGGGGGGTGGCTATCATCCTTTTGACCATAGTTGCCAAGATTATTCTTCTTCCCCTGACACAAAAAAGCTTCCGGTCGATGGGGGAGATGCAGAAACTTCAGCCGCAGATAAACAGCCTGCGACAGGTCTATAAAGATAACCCGCAAAAACTGCAAAAAGAGATTATGGAGCTTTACCGCAGCCACAAGGTTAACCCCATGGGCGGCTGTTTTCCCATGCTTTTGCAAATGCCGGTTTTTATTGCTTTATTTACCGCTTTAAGGAGCGCCATTGAGCTGCGACATGCCCCTTTTATCTTCTGGATAAAGGATCTCTCGGCCAAAGACCCCTTGTATGTTCTTCCTATTCTTATGGGAGGGGTAATGGTTGCCCAGCAGAAAATGAGCCCGCAAGCCGATCCCCAGCAGGCTAAAATGGCCATGATTATGCCTATATTTTTCACCTTTCTTTTTATGAATTTTCCCAGCGGCCTGGTTTTATACTGGCTGGTCAATAGCTTTCTTTCTGTGGGGGAGCAGTGGTGGATAAAGAAAAAGAATTAAATTGACTCGTTGATTGTGGCTGATGGCTCATAGCTGATTGCTTCCGCCAAAAGAGCTATGAGCCAAATTGTTTCACGTGAAACAATTTGGGAATGAGGGGTAAAGTGAGAAACTCCTATAGCGATACCATAGCTGCCATTGCCACGCCTTTAGGAGAGGGGGGTATTGGCATTGTCCGTTTGAGCGGCTCTCAGGCGGTATCTATTGCCGCCCGGATTTTCCGCTCGAGCCCCCGGCGAAATATTAATGAGTTACCCAGCCATAGCCTTCACTATGGGCAGGTGGTTTCCCGGACAAAGCCCATAGATGAAGGATTGCTGGCCATTATGAGGGCCCCCAATTCATATACCCGGGAAGATGTAGTTGAAATCCAGGCCCATGGCGGACCCATTCCTTTAGAGAAAATTCTCCGTTTGGTTATTGAGGAAGGTGCCCGGCCGGCTGAACCGGGAGAATTTACCCGGCGGGCTTTTCTTAACGGCCGGATGGACTTAGTCCAGGCTGAGGCGGTGGCCGATTTAATTCGGGCCCGGACAGAAGGCGCCTATGAAATTGCCCTGGGACAGCTTTCCGGCCGTTTTTCCGCGAAGGTAAAGGATTTACGGCAGCGGTTGATAAAGTGTTTAACCATAATCGAGGCAAGTATTGATTTCCCCGAGGAAAGCGGGTTGGGCCCGGGGAAATCGTTTCAGAAAACCCTTCGTCTTCTCGGTGACGAACTGCTTAAGCTGGAAGAAGGGGCGGAAAAAGGAAGAATCATCCGGGAAGGGATTAGGGCGGTTATTATCGGCCGGCCGAATGTGGGCAAATCAAGTTTAATGAATGCCCTCTTAAAAGAAAAAAGGGTTATTGTTACCCATATACCAGGAACCACCCGCGATGTCGTTGAAGAAATAGTCAATATCGAGGGTATCCCTTTAAGGATTGCGGATACGGCCGGCTTGCGAAAAACCAGGAAGCTGATTGAAATTCAGGGTGTTGCCCAAAGCCGTTCTTATCTGGACAAGGCGGATTTAGTTATTATCGTTCTGGACGGGCACCAGAAACTGAAGAAAGAAGATTTGGATATTATAAAATTAGTCAAAGAGAAAGGGAAAAAAGCCATTGCGGCCGTCAATAAGAGCGATTTGCCGATTCGATTGGAAATGCCCCGGTTAAAGCGACATTTTCCCGCCGGGATGACTGTCCGGATTTCAGCCAAATGTCTTGCGGGGATTTCGAATTTCAACCGGAAAATCGCCCCCGCCCTGGGAATAAAAAAACCCGGGAACGGAAGCGAAAATATCTTAGCCAGCCGCTTAAGGCACCAGATTAGCTTGGGAAATGCCCGGAGTAATGTCCATAATGCCCTTCTGGCCTGGCAAAACGGACTATCTGCTGAGTTTATTGCCTTTGACCTTTGGCAGTCGGTTGAAGCCTTAGATGAAATCTTGGGGCTGAATTATAAAGAAGATTTATTGGATAAAATATTCCGAGAATTTTGCATCGGAAAATAAGCAAATTTAGACATTTTTGAACAAGTCTGGACAATTTTGGATGCCTGAAATTGAGAAATATTTCTTGGAAGAAAGGTTTTTTCGACCCGAAGAAACTCGGGCGAGAGCAACGCTTAAAACGACAAAAATGGACATATTTTGGCATTTTTGTACATATTTGGACAATTACTGGCATGGTTTCCTGAGAATCTTTCTGTTCTTTGCATTTGCTGAAGTTGCCTGTGGATAACCTGGAGACATCTGTGGATAACTTAATACATTTGTGGACTGGGGTAGGCAAGTCTCAACTTTTCTGGACAAATTTGGACACTTCTGGACAAATTTGGACACTTTTGAAGACATAAAAGGGAGTTTTTTGTTGTGTCAAAAGTTTTTGCGGTAGCCAATCAAAAAGGGGGCGTTGGCAAAACCACCACCGTTTTAGGCTTGGCGGCTTGTTTTGCTTTTGCCGGGAAAAAGGTTTTGGTGGTTGATTTTGACCCTCAGGGTCAGGCGACTTCTGGCCTGGGGCTGGAAAAGGATAAAATTTCCCGGACAGTTTATTCCTGTCTTTTTGAAATAACGCGGCCTTTGGCCCTGGCGCAGGAGACAAAGGTAAAAAACCTCAAAATTATCCCTTCTAATATTGAGCTGGCCGGGGCTGAGGTGGAGTTGGTTGAAGTGCCGCAGAGGGAGGAACGCCTGCGGCGTTTAATCGAAAAAATCCGCCAGCGCTTTGACTTTGTTTTAATTGACTGCCCGCCATCTCTGGGGATATTGACGGTCAATGCTCTGGTGGCCGCCGATAGTGTTATTATTCCCGTCCAGTGCGAATATTATGCCTTGGAAGGATTGAGCCAATTGGTAAACTCCATCAACCTGATCCAGGCCGGGCTTAATCCGCATCTATCAATCGAGGGAGTCGTTTTAACCATGCATGATGTGCGCATTAACCTTTCCGCACAGGTAATAGATGAAGTTAGAAACTTTTTTCAGGAGAAGGTTTTTAAAGCGGTTGTTCCGCGCAATGTCCGCCTCGCCGAAGCACCCAGTTTTGGCCAGCCAATTATTCAATATGACCTCCGCTCAGCCGGGGCCGAAGCTTACCTGCGCCTGGCCAAGGAAATTTTAAAAAG
Organism: uncultured bacterium; assembly: GCA_964506785.1. Classification (GTDB taxonomy): domain Bacteria; phylum CAZDME01; class JAYEMH01; order JAYEMH01; family JAYEMH01; genus CAZDME01. The sequence continues at coordinate 7,603 of CAZDME010000001.1, forward strand.
ATACAGATAAAAATTTACAGTATACAGATAACAATTAATGATTTAAGTTAACAGTTTACAGTTCGTGTTTAACCATAAACTGAAATAACGAGCGAACGATATAACGGGAAACACGATAACGAGATAACGGACAACGGAATAACGTGATAACGAGCGATGAGATAACGTGATAACGGGGGACGTGATAACGAAGTCGAGGAGGAAAAACATGGCTAGACAGGTTTTAGGACGGGGATTAAGTGCGCTTATCTCCCGAGAAAGCGCCGAAAAAAGGGAGGAGGTTCGCCAATTAAATATTAAAGATGTGGTTGCCAGTCAGTTTCAACCGCGCCAGGATTTTGACTCCAGACAACTTAATGAGTTGGTGACTTCCATTAAAGAAAAAGGGGTAATTCAGCCGATTCTAGTCCGTCCTCTGGGTGACAAATATGAATTAGTGGCCGGGGAACGGCGATGGCGGGCTACCAAAGAACTGGGCTGGAAAAAAATTCCGGCTATGTTGAAAAATGTTTCCGATACCGAGGCCTTGGAGTTAACCTTAATTGAAAATCTGCAAAGGCAGGATTTAAATCCTATTGAGGAAGCCAAGGCCTATGAACGTTTGCTCAAGGACTTTAAGCTCACCCAGGAAAAATTAGCCAGGCAAATTGGTAAAGAGCGGGTTTCTGTGGCTAACACCTTGAGACTCCTTAAATTGCCCCAGGCGATTAAAGAGGAGATTTCCCGGGGACGCCTTTCGGCGGGTCAGGCTCGGCCCTTGCTGTCTTTAAAGAATTCAGCTAAGCAAGAGGAGCTTGGAAAAAAAATTATAAAAAAGGGGTTGTCGGCCAGAGAAGTAGAACAAGTCGTTCAAAAAATGCTTTCTTCGGTGCGTTTTCAGCCGCGGCGGTTTAAAAGGAACACCCAGCTCCTGGAAATTGAGGAGAAATTGCGTCATATCTTTGGCACCCAGGTACGCCTTAGACAAAAGGGAAATAAAGGAAAGATTGAAATAGAATTCTATTCTGCCGAGGATTTGGATAGGATTCTGGAAGTAATCAGACCGAAGTAGAAAATAGGATGAATTTATTAACGGTGCCCGCGAGTAGTTTAAAAAAAGAACATCCGGTAAAAATACCAATTCCTGATTGGCTGGTGAAAGAGGTTAGCTCCAAGCGTAATTTGGGTAGTCTGCCCAAAATTTTAAAGGAGGCTGGTCTTCGTACTGTTTGCCAGGCGGCCCGCTGTCCCAATATCGGCGAATGTTTTTCCCGGGGGACGGCCACCTTTTTAATTCTGGGCGATATTTGCCGCCGCCAATGTCGTTTTTGTAGCATAAAAAAAAGGCCTTCCGGGTATTTACCCGTAGATAAGGATGAACCGGCACGGATCGCTCAAACAGTTCAGCAGCTCGGGCTTGGATATGTGGTGGTTACCTCAGTCAGCCGTGATGACCTGCCTGACGGAGGAGCCGAACATTTTGCCCGGACAATCAGAAAGATAAAAAGCCGCACCCCGGGGATAACGGTAGAGGTTTTAATCCCTGATTTTTCTGGCCATCTCGAGGCATTAAAAACGGTGGTTAAAGAAAGGCCCGAGGTAATTAATCATAATTTAGAGACGGTCGAATCTCTTTATCCGAAGGTTCGCCCGCAGGCGGATTATAAGCGCTCACTGGAGTTACTTAGAAGGATAAAGGGTCTGGATGCCCGGATTGTTACCAAGTCAGGTTTAATCCTGGGGTTAGGAGAAGAAAAAGAAGAAATCCAAAAAGCCCTTAATGATTTACAGCAGGCTCAGGCGGATATTTTAACCTTAGGTCAGTATTTACAGCCGACGGTCAGGGAACTGGCTGTAGAGAAATATCTTACCCGGCAGGAATTTGCTTTTTGGCAGAAAGCAGCCGAGGCATTGGGTTTTCTTTTTGTCGCTTCGGGAAACCTGGTTCGCAGCTCATACAGGGCAGAAGAAGCCTATAAAAGAGCGTTATCCCGTTCGTCGTTATCTCGTTTTCAGGGTAACGATATAACGTGATAACGGCATTTAAATTTTACAGTGGAAATTTTTGTTTTCCATTTTTGACGAGATAACGGGATAACGAAAAAAACGGAGAAAGAATGAAAGGATTACGAATCTACAAATATGGAGAGCCGATATTACGCAAAAAATGTGCCCAAATAAAAGAAGTTACTGATGAAGTAGGAGAAACTCTTGCGGCGATGAGCCGAACGATGTATGAATCCCAGGGGGTAGGATTAGCCGCGCCCCAGATTGGGCTGGGGAAACGCTTGATTGTTGTTGATATTGGCGATGGCCTCTGGGAATTGATGAATCCCAGAATTGTCTCCCGGCGGGGAGAAACTATTTCCCTGGAGGGATGTCTGAGTCTGCCAGGGATTACCGTAAATGTCAAACGTGCCAAGGAGGTTACTGTAGAGGCTTTAGAGAAAAAAGGGGAGAAGATAATGCTCGAAGCCAAAGGCCTATTTGCTTTCGCCCTGCAGCACGAAATTGACCATCTGGACGGTGTTTTGATTATTGACTATCTTGAGAAAAAAGAGAAAAAGGCAGTTGAGGAAAAGTTAAAAAAGTGGTTAAAAGAAACACCAAAAATGTAGGACACAGAGAAAAACGGAGCCGGGTAAATATAATCCTCTTTGGGCCGGTTTCTTCCCGGCGCCTGGGGAAATCCTTAGGCATTAATCTTATCCCGCCCAAAACCTGCTCTTTGGATTGTATCTATTGCCAGCTTGGCAGCACCCCCAAAACCTCGGTAAAGCGTTATTCTTATCTTTCCGCGAACGAAGTCGAGACAAACCTAAAAAGATTTTTGGCCAAAGGAGGACGGGCCGATTATCTTACTCTTTCCGGGGGGGGGGAACCCACTCTTAACGCTCAGATTGGAAAGATTATCAGGCGGATTAAAACAATAAGCAGACTGCCGGTAGCCGTACTTACCAACGCCACCCTTTTTACTTCCCCTAAGGTGCGGCGAGAATTGCTGGCGGCGGATTTAGTTTTGCCTTCTCTGGATGCCGCCCGCCAAGCAACCTTTAAAAAAATTAATCGCCCCCATCGCAGATTAAAGATTAAAAATATCATCCAGGGCTTGCAACTCTTTCGCCGTCAATTTAAGGGGAAATTGTGGCTGGAAATTATGTTGGTAAGAAATATAAACGACTCAAAAAAAGAGCTTGAAGCCTTAAACAAAGCCGTATTGGCCATTAAACCGGATAAGATTCAGTTAAATACCGTGGTCAGGGAGCCGGCGGAAAAATTTGCCCATCCACTGACCGTCAGCCAACTCCAGAAAACAAAGAAATTTTTTGGCGACCGCTGTGAAATAATCAGCGGGCGCAAAGATAAAAGGAAAAGAATGCTTAAAGCCCTCAAGCCAAATTATCACACTTCGTAAGTGTGATAATTTTCCAAAAAAAAGGCAACTAAAAATGAAGAGCAAGGATATTAAAAAATTCGGCAGCACATTAGTTACGGGAGAAATTTACCATATTTTTAGTAAAAGCATCGCTGGTTTTAGAATATTTAAGCGGAAAGCGGAATTTAAAAGGATAAAAGAGATGCTTCAATATTATGTTTTTGAAAAACCTTCCATAAGATTTTCTTATTTTCTCCGGGCGCCTCAGAAAGAAAAAGAGAAATTCGTAGAAGCCGTTTCTAAAAATAATATTCAGAATAAAGGAAAAATTGTTAACATAGTTGCCTACTGTATTATGCCTACCCATATTCACTTAGTTCTGCAGCCTCTCAAGGAAAGGGGGATTTCCATATTTATGAAAAATCTTCTTGATAGCTACACGCGTTATTTTAATGTCAAATATAAAAGAAAAGGGCCTCTTTGGGAAGGAAGATTTAAAAGAGTTTGGGTCGGGTCAGAAAATCAACTCCTTCATCTTACCAGATATATTCATTTAAACCCGGTTACTGCGGGGTTAGTTAAAAGGCCAGAGGAATGGTTTGCATCCTCCTTTAACGAATATATAGAAGGTGATAGAAAGGATAAGCTTTGTAGATATGATGCACTTTTAAAGATTTCTCCAGAGTCCTATAAAAAATTTGTAAAAGAAAGAATTTTTTATCAGAAACAACTTGCAAAAATTAAGGAATTGACCTTTGATGTATAACCATTTTATCACACTTCGTAAGTGTGATAAGTTGGGAGGATTGAAACGGGAAAATTATGATGAGGAATCTAGCAAGAAGCATATCAGCCGTTTTAGTGAGTGTGCTCCTTTTAATCCCGGGTGAGGCTCGGCCTATGGGAATGAAAACGCCTCAAAAAGCTCAGGGGCAGGTCGGAACCAAGATTCCCAAAGTTATTTTTACCCGTCTTGACGGAAAATTTTTTACTTCGGCTAAACTTAAGGGGAAAGTGGCCATACTCGATTTCTGGGCCACCTGGTATCCTCCCTGCCGTTCAGCTATTCCTGCCTTGATTGAACTTTACGAGATTTATGGCGGCAAAGAATTCGAAATTGTCAGCATCGCTTTGGATAAAGATATCAAGGAATTGAAAAGATTTGTGAAAGAAATAGAAATAAGCTATCCGATTGTTACGGGCAATAAAGGCATTGAACGGGCTTTCGGCGGCATTGAGGCGATTCCAACAACTCTTTTAGTCGATAAAAAGGGGACGATTCGTTTTCGCTTCGTTGGCTATACGCCAAAAGAGGTTTTTGAAGAAAAAATCAAACTTCTTCTTGGGGAGTGAGGCCCCGCACCTTCTAGACGAAATTGTTGTTTAGGCCGAACTCCGGAGCAAAATTTATTACGGGCGCATAAAAGCCCACGCTTCATAAACCGGCTGAGGCAAGGAGGAAGGCGCGGGATTGATTTTAAGTCTTGCTTTTATCCTGACCGGGTTCACCTCTACGGTGACCCAGGCCATGCTGGTCCGCGAATTAGTTGCTGTTTTTCTAGGCAACGAATTATCCTTAGGAATTATATTTTCCAGCTGGCTCTTCTGGGTAGCCGCCGGTAGCTTCTTTCTCGGCCGCTTAGTCGACCGGATAAAAAATAAACTCCGTTCTTATATTTCCTTCCAGATTCTCCTTTCTTTGATTTTGATTCCCATCCTCTTGGGGATAAAAGGCATCAGGCCCTTCTGGCATATTCCACCGGGAGAACTCATTGGATTTTTCCCTTTTGTCATCTCTGTTTTTCTGGTTTTGGCGCCGGTCGGTCTCATTCTTGGGTTTCAGTTTGCCCTGGCCTGCCGTCTTTATGCCCAAAAGAAATCCCGGACTGCTCTTCAAGGGAAGATAAAGGAAGCGAGTCTCGATTTTCAAAATACACCCAAGACGGCAGGTAAAGTCTACCGGCTTGATGCCTTAGGGGATATGTTCGGAGGAGTAACCTTTGCCTATCTTTTTGTCAACATTTTCCAGTCTTTTGAGACGGCAGCCAGTCTGGCTATTTTAAATTTGGCTTTAGCTATCACCCTGAGCCTCATAGTCTTAAAGAAAAAGATTTTATCTTTTTTGGGCTTTTCCCTCCTTCTCGTCTTCACTTATGGCTTGGGCTCTCCTTTGATGCATAACATAAATGGCTATGCTAATCGCCTGGAATGGAAAGGTATGAATTTTCAGGCGACAGATTTCTCTAAGTATAGTGACTATGCGGTAATTAAGGATGAATCAAGCTTTTATATTTACGGGGACGGTCAATTAAAATTTAGCCTCCCGGAGAAAGCGTTGCCGGAAGAAATTATTCACCTGAGCCTTTCGCAGATAGAAAATCCCGGGAGGATTCTTTTAATCGGCGGGGGAATAAGCGGGGCCATCAGGGAAGCCTTAAAATACCCCGCCTTAAAAGAGATTTTCTATTTAGAAAAAGATTCCGTCTTTATCCGTTTAGCCGAAAGGTATATCGGCCCGAAGGATAGAAATGCCTTAACTGACGCGCGGACCAAAATCGTCTTTGGCGACGGGAGGCTGTTTATCAAGGATTATCAAGGGGAAAAGTTTGACGGTATTATTTTAAACGCCGGCAACCCGCTGACTGCCGAAAGCAATCGTTTTTATACCTTAGAGTTTTTTAATGAAGTAAAAAGGATTCTTAACCCCAGGGGGATATTTTTTTTAGGTGTTGATTCCCACGAGAATTATTTGTCGCCGGAGATGAGAAAATTTAACGCTTGTATCTACCAGACGCTGAAAGAGGCCTTCCCTCATATTATACTTTTCCCCGGGGGGACTCTTTATCTGGTTGCCTCTTCTTCACCAGATTTTTTAACCGATAATCCCCAGGTTTTATCCCGGAGATTAAAGAGACGTGGGATTTTTTCTCAATACATCAATGAAGGGATTCTTCCCCAGCGCTTGAGTCCGGAAAGGCTTTCTTATATCCAGGAAATTTTATTATCCGAGGAAAAAGGAAGACTCAATCGAGATTTTCATCCCATTAGCTATTATTACAACCTCATTCTTTGGGGGAGCAGGATTTTCCCTGAAAACCGGGCTAATATTTTCTGGCGCCTTTCCCGGATAAAATTCAGCCGGCTGGCCCTTGGCCTTATTCTGGCCGGTTTCGTCTTAATGCTCTTCCGGCCTAAATCAGGAAAAGGGTTTATTCCCCTGGTGGTTTCTATTGGCGGCTTGGCCGGTATCTCTTTAGAGTTAATTTTGATTATTGGCTTTCAAATTATCTACGGCAACCTTTATTTTATGATTGGGGTAATTGTCGCTTCTTTTATGCTGGGGCTGGTAGCCGGCGCCGGTTTTATAACCCGGCGGCTGGATAAAATTAAAAAGAAGTATTTAACCCTGGGACGGATAGAGCTGGGTCTGGGGATTTATGCTTTATTTATTGCTTTGAGTCTTTTAATGCTGAATCTTTGGCCATCCCAGCCTCTTGTTATCAGCACCCGGATTATTTTTCCGCTCTTGACTGTTTTTTGCGGCATCTGGGTAGGGATGCTTTTCCCTTTAGCAAACGATATATATTTGGCCAAGCTTGAGGCGGTGGGCAGGACCGCCGGAAAACTTTATGCCTTTGATTTAATGGGCGCTTGTCTCGGCTCTCTGGCCACGGCGGTTTTTCTTATTCCCCTTTTCGGCCTCATCCAGACGGCGTTTCTAATAGGCCTCATTTGCCTTTTAGGGTTTTTATTGGTGTCCATTTTAAACCATGTCTGATCAGGCTAAAGGATTTAACAAAAAGTCAAGGAAGATGGCTAAAAAAATAGGGATGATTCAAAAAAATATTTGCCAAACTATAGGCTATAGTGTATAATGGGATAAACTTGAAAAAGGGGGAGATTTTTGCATTTTAAAAAGCGCATTTTTATTTATCTAATTTTACTTGCTGGAATTTTTTCTCTTCAAGTTACTGGATTTTTTGCCCCGGTAAGAACCCAAAGGAGTTTATTTCGCCATTCGCCTAAGGCAACGGTATTGGAAGATGAGGCCGCTGCCTCTGACGACTTATTCCTTGCCGCGGTCAAATCAGAAACCTGCCAGGCAGAAGTCAAAGCTGAAGAAGTTGAATCAGAACCCTTCACCGGTAAAGGAGGTCCGCAAGAGCCTGAACTGGAATTAAGTTTCTCCCCCTATGAAGTCCAGCCCGGGGATAATCTCTGGGAAATTGCCAAGCGGGAAAATCTTGATTTAGATACTTTAATCAGCGCCAATAAGCTTAAACGGGCAAATTTAATTAATGCCGGAGACATCCTCCATATCCCCAATCAAAAAGGCATATTCCATAAAGTTAGGAAGGGTGAGACTCTTTCGGAAATTGCTAAGATTTATAAAGTAACCATAGAGGAAGTTTTAGAGATAAATGAGATAGAAGATCCCCAGGCTTTAACTATAAACGCGCAGTTATTTATTCCCGGAGCTAAACTTCTCCCTGAAGAGAGGGAATATATTTTAGGCTGGGGTTTTATCAGGCCCTGCCGGGGATGGATTTCTTCCCGATATGGTTGGAGGCGGGATCCTTTTACCGGGCAACGGAGATTTCATCACGGTATAGATTTAGCCGCCCCGCGAGGAACGCCGGTTTATGCGGCTCGGGACGGCCGGGTTATCCGTTCCGGCTGGACAGGAGGATACGGACGGATAATTATCATCAAACATAGCCGGGGCTATTCTACCCGTTATGGGCACAATTCAGTTAACCTGGTTAAAAATGGCCAATACGTGAGACAAGGCCAGCTTATTGCCCGGGTTGGCAACTCCGGGCGCTCTACTGGTTCTCACCTGCACTTTGAAGTTCGCCGTTGGGGCCGTCCACTTAATCCGCTTCCTCTAATCAGGAGTTATGCCCGCCGGAAATAAGCCAAAAATAAATAAGGTGACAGGTAATAATAGGTGATAGTTGGTAGCGTCTCCTAGAGCCTATAACCTAAATTACGAAAGGAGGGATAAATGCGTAAAAATTTTTGTTGGGGAGCGTCGTTAATTCTAGTTTTAGCCATGTTAGCCAGTGGCTGCGCCGGAAAGAAACCTTTTTGGAAAAAGCAAAGAGCCGGAGGAAAATTAGGCGCCGGGCTTGAAGAGATATCCGAAGAGGCGATCCCGCCGGAGCTTTCTGCCAAAGGGAAAGATTTTGTGGAGACAGAGTCTATTGGTGATGTTTTCTTTGAGTACGATGCCTACAATATTCGAACCGATGCTAAAGAGGCGCTAAAGAAAAATGCCAGGTGGCTTAAACGTTACCCCGGGGTAGAGATTCAGATAGAGGGGCATTGTGACGAACGGGGAAGTAACGAATATAACCTGGCCCTGGGACAGCGCCGGGCGACCAGCGCGCGTAATTTTCTTGTTTCCCTCGGAGTGGAGCCGGAACGGATTTATACCATCAGCTATGGTGAAGAAAAGCCATTTAGTCTGGGGCATAACGAAGAAGCCTGGGCCCAGAATCGCCGGGGGCATTTCCTCATTAGAAGGATGAAATAAAAAAATCGTTATTCATCTATCGTTATCTCGTGTATCTGTTCTTACGGTGTGATACTTAGATAATGAAAGACTTGTCATTTTATCACACTTACGAAGTGTGATAAAATGTGTTTTGGCACATTTTAAACGTGATAACGAACAACGAAATAACGTGATAAAGCGAAAAATGCTAAAATATTTATTGCTTGGATTAGCCGTTTTTTTATCTGGCTGTGTTACCACCATGGGGGGAGAAGAGGTGGCTCGCTTGCAGTATGGATTGGGCCGGTTGAACAAGCAGACAAACGAAGCCTTAGAAAAAATAGAAAAGAAGGAAGAGTTTTTAGAAAATAAGTTAGCCGTTTTAGAAGACGAAGTTAAAGAGTTAAAAAATGAAATAGATGTTAATCGGCAAGCCCTCATAAAGATTGAGCCGGGAGTAGTTAGTGCCCAGGGCTGGCTTTTGCCTCAGGAAAAAGAAAGTCAATTATTCCAGACCGCTTATAGCGACTATCTCAAAGGGCAATATTCCCTGGCGGTTATGGGTCTTCAGGAATATTTGCGTTTAAATCCCCAAGGGTCTCGGGCAGCCGAGGCAGAGTATTGGTTGGCAGAGTCATTTTTTAGCCAGAAGGATTTTAAATCGGCCGTTGAAGAGTTTGACAAATTAATTAAAAACCATCCCAAAAGCCGCTGGGCAGCTCCGGGGCTGTACAAAAAAGCCCTGGCCCTGGCCAAAGACGGAAAAGACGCTGATGCCCTGGTGATTGCCGAAGAAATTATTACCAAGTTTCCAAAAAGTGACGAAAGCAGATTAGCCGAGGAATTAAAGAAGGAATTAGAGCCACAGATTCCCAAACCCTAACTCCTTAGGGATTTACCGGTTAAAGGCAATCCAGGTTTTCCTTGAAATAACCGGGTGTCTTGTTTCGGGCGAGACCTGCCTGCCGGCAGACAGTGAATTCTAAGGGGCTCCGGATTTGGGATTTTTGATAAACAAGGGAAGTCTCTAAAAAAGATGGGTATTTTGTCTGAATTCACCCACTTAAGAAAAGCTTTGGTTACTTCCCTAGCGGTGCATTTTTTTTTAATCTGCATAGCCGCAAGTTTGCCTTTTTTCAAGCGTCGGATTATTTATAGCGCCCCTCTTTTTGTTGATATCGTAAAGACGCCGCCTACACCTGCTAAAAAGACGCAGAAAAAGAAAAGCGTAGTTTATAAAAAGCCAAAAAAGAAAGAAGCTAAGAAAAAAATTCAAAAAAAGCCCAAGACAATAGTAAAAAAAAAGGAAGAAACACCAGAGGCTTCTGAAGAAAAGGTAGTTAAACCGGTTCCCAAAGGGAAGGTTTCAGTCGATGCGGCTAAATTCCCTTTTACTTATTACCTCAGTATTATTCAAAGTAAAATTACTGAAAATTGGGTTCCCCCGGGAGAAGACACAGGGGAAAAAGAGGTCATGCTTTATTTCCGGATTCTAAAAAACGGGGAAATAACTTTTCCTAAAATAGAGAAAACCTCAGGAAGTAAAGTCTTTGATCAATCAGCCTTACGAGCAGTTGCCCTTGCTACCCCCCTGCCTCCTCTACCGCCGGAATTTGATGAAAATTTTCTTGGGGTTCACTTTGGTTTCCATTTTGAAGGGGAAGGATAATATCACTACCTCAGCGGGAAAAGGGGAAAATGAAAAAATTAGTTCTGGCAAGTTTGATTTTGATAGCGCTTACTCTATCGTCTGACCTTTGGGCGGTGGACGTTTACTTGAATATTGCTAAAGGCGTGGGCAGAAAGGTAAGGATTGCCCTTTCGCCTTTTGTGGATAAAAAAGGAGACGACCCGGACGAGCTTGGCGAAGATATTTCTCAAGTTGTTGAGGATGACCTTAGGCAATCCGGATACTTTTATCTGGTTACCCCGCAGGATTCCATTCACCCGGAGATGAACCTTGATGAAAGGTTTGAAAAATTCAAAACTGCCGGAGCGGAAGTTATGGCCGACGGCAAATTTAGTGTTAACGACGAGAAAATAGTTTTTGAAGGCCGCCTGTATGATTTGTCTGACAGCCGGCAGATTACCGGCCGGGCTTATCGGGGGGAAAAAACAGGTTTCCGTCAGATTGCCCACCGTTTTTCCGACGAAATTGTCTATCGTTTTACCGGCGTTAAAGGCATTGCCCATACCAAAATTGCCTTTGTTCATCGGGAAGGGGGAAATAAGGAGCTGTATCTGGTGGATTATGACGGGTATAACTTGGAAAAACTTACCTTTGACTATTCCTTGGGACTTTTTCCCGCCTGGTCTCCAGACGGGAACAGCCTGGTTTATACTACTTATAAAAAAGGCAATCCCGATCTTTACCTAATCGATTTCCAAAGGAAAAAGGTGAGTGAATTATTGGGTTTTCAGGGATTGAATATGGGGGCAGAATTTTCGCCGAATGGGAAAGAGATAGCTTTGGTTTTGAGTAAAGACGGTAACCCGGAAATTTATCTCTATTCGGTAAAGCAAAAAAAACTCAAACGTTTGACTTACTACCGCGGGGTTGATTCCGGGCCGAGTTGGTCTCCTAACGGCCGGGAAATCGCTTTTTCGTCTGACCGTTCCGGCACCCCCCAGATTTACATAATGGATAAAGAAGGAGGTAATCTTCGCCGGGTGAGCTTTACGGGCGGATATAATACCTCGCCTGATTGGTCTCCCCGGGGAGACCAGATTGTTTATGCCGGAATGAAAGGGAAAATGTTCGATATTTATACGCTTAATGTTCATAGCCGAAAGACGGAGAAACTCACCGATAGTTTGTTTACCGGCGGCACCAATGAAGAGCCCTGCTGGTCGCCTGACGGAAGATACATCGCCTATAGCGCCACTCGGGGAGGAAAAAGAGAAATTTTTGTTATGGAGGCCTCCGGAGCCAATAAGCGAAAATTGGCTGGCCTTCCTGGGGACTGTTTTAGCCCAGCCTGGTCGCCGTAATAAAAACAGTTTACAGTTAACAGTGGACAGTGAACAGTCGGCAGAAAAACACTGCATAATTCAGAAGATGTGTTTGTGCTAGAAAAAAATTTACTTTTTCGTTTATGCAATTTTGCCTTAGCCTGCCCCTGTGTGTCGGTAGGCAGTCCACAGAGAAAGATAAATAAAATTGCAATTGTTCTAATCATTCCCCCATTTTTATCACACTTACGAAGTGTGATAAAAGAGTGATATTTTTTGCTTTCAACGAGATGCCGGGCAACGGGATAACGTGATAACGATATAACGAGATGACGGTGAAGGTGATAATAGGCAAAAAACGCTTGCATTTCTATATAGCATATGATAACATGCTGATAATATCGGTTCTGGGGTATAAATCCTTACTAACATAATATATTGTATCCAAGGGGAGGGGTGAATGTTCCATAATATCGCCGAGACATTCAGATTTATTGCCAAGGGCGGAGTTTTAATGATTCCCATTATTTTCTGTTCAGTGCTCGCCCTGGCTATCATTATTGAACGCCTTTATTCTCTTCATCAAGCTCAAATCAACACCCAGGAATTTATGGCCCGCATCAGAGAGGTTCTGAAGAGAAATAAGATAATGGAAGCGATCCAAATTTGTGAAGATACCCCCGGGCCGATTGCCCAGATTCTTAAAGCCGGCATTCTTAAATACGACAGGGGAAAAGATGAGATTAAAGAAGCTATTGATGATGCCGGGCGGCACGAAGTGCCCCGGTTAGAAAAATATATGAATGTGCTTTCAACTGTTACTAACGTGGCTCCGCTTTTAGGTTTTTTAGGAACAGTTTCAGGGATGATTCGGGCTTTCATGCAAATACAGGAAAAAGGCGGAGTAGTTAACCCCGGCGATTTAGCCAATGGTATATGGGAGGCTTTACTAACTACCGCCGCAGGTTTAGCGGTGGCTATCCCGGTCCTGGTAGTTTATAACTATTTGGTGAGCCGGGTTGACGGTTTTGTCTTAGAGATGGAGAGAAGTTCCACGGATTTAGTGGAGATACTTTCTGATAAACCCCATTAGAGAATTTATTTCTAACGGGGGGGTTCTCTAACGGGGTAAAAACTATGAGATTCCGAAGACGAGCTAGGCTTTTAGGAGGGTTAACTAATACTACACCGCTGGTAGATGTTGTTTTTAACCTTTTACTTTTTTTTATGCTTTCCTCATCTTTTATCGTCCATTCGGGGATTAAGATTAAGCTGCCAGAGGCCTCGATAAAAGAAACCGAACGGGAGGCAAAATTAAATGTTACCATCACCCGCGACAATCGTATTTTTCTCAATGAACGGAGAGTGAATTTAAAAACGCTTCCCCAGACGATGAAAGGTTTTATCACTACGGGAAAAGAAGAAATTCTTTTTATCAAGGCAGACGCTAATGTCCGCCACGGGTTAGTGGTTGAAGTGATGGATATTGCTAAAAGAGCCGGGGTTGAACGTTTAGCCATCGCGACTGAACCGAAAAGGTAAAAGCAATGTTTAAAAGGAAGCCGTCATTAAAAGGTGCTTTAATTGGTTCCTTTATCGCGCATTCTGCCGTCCTTATCTTGTTTTCCATCGCTACGGTCAAAGAATTTTATCCTCAGCCCAGATATCTTGAGGTTTCCTTAGGGGCTCCCAGGGGAATGAGATATGTGCATTCAACTTCTTTCCGCCCCATAGAGAGAGCTGCCTACCATCCAAAGGCCCGCATTCCCGCAAACTTTTTTTACCGGGTTAGGAAGGCTTCTTTAGAAATTGCCCTAACCCATCCCCAAGGAAACCCCGGAGTCTTGAAACCAGCCCGCCAGATAGACTCACCCCCCAGCTTATTTCTCGGCTCCTCTCGAGAGGCAGAGGATTGGACGGGGAATCAAGATATCTTGAAAATTTTACGTGTTGTCTCTCCCGAGTCTCAGTATTTGATGCAAAAGATTGCCATTGAAAGAGAAGTGAAATTAAGGGTTCATCTTAGCCCTGACGGACGGGTGAGCTGGGTAGAAATGAATACATCTTCCGGGAATGCTTTACTGGACGGGTGGATAAAAAAGGAGATAGCCCGTTGGCAATTTATACCCTTATACCATCATGATTAAACTGCCGTTTTCAGTTGCCGTGGCCTTATATATTTTTCTTATCCTGGGAGTAATATTTAGTGTCTGGATATACAGCGAGGTGAGAAGAAAACTGCGAGCCTCGTCTTTTAAAAAAATATTATGGGAATGTCCAATCTGCACTAAGGTTTATTGGGTAGATTCAAGCAGGCAAATGTCACAATGTCCTCATTGCCAAAGTTTTAATAAAAAGAGCGATAAAGCGAACTTCAATCTCTCCTGAAGACGTCAAGCTCTCCTTCTATGCCCCCGGGCAGTTAAGATTCTAACAAGATGAAGAAGAAAAAAAATCAAACCACCTCCTTTTCGCTCTCTCGCAAGAGGCTGCGTGATCTTTCGTCTACCTCAGTCAATAAGCAAGAAGGCAGAGGAGTTACAGAAGTTCTTCTTAAGCTCCGAGAGGAAAAGAAAAAAAGCGAACAATACCTTCAAACATTGCATCAACTTCTTTTAAGTATCGCCAGAGCCTTTGCCGCCGCCGTTGAAACTAAAGACCCTTATAGCAAAGGCCATAGCCAAAAGGTGACCCAATATACCCTGGCGATTGCCAGGGAACTGCCGGCTTCTTTAAGAGAGAAATTTAGCGGCAACGCCCTGAGAGAGCTTCAATTGGCGGCTTTTCTACATGATATCGGCAAAATTGCTATCAGAAATGATATTCTGGATAAAAATGGTCCTTTGAATGAAGATGAATGGAAAGAGATAAAAAAACATCCCCGCCTTGGCGCCGAGATTTTAGAGCCGATTAAAGAACTAAAGGAGGTAGCGCGCCATATTAAGCATCATCATGAACGGGTTGATGGAAAAGGCTATCCGGATGGACTTAAAGGAGAGGAAATTCCTTTAGCCTCTCGGATTATAGCCGTGGCAGATGCTTTTGAGGCAATGACGGCGGCGCGGCCTTACCGTGACAAAATGCCTCGCCGAAAAGCCATAGAGGAATTGAGGCGCTGTAGCGGACGGCAGTTTGATAAGCGTATTATCGAAGCTTTTACGCGCGCCTATAAAAAGAAAAAAGTTTAGAACTGACAGCGAAAAAACATAGTTTAAAAATTGAAACTTAATATGCGGGAGGAAAATAATGAATGTTGGCGTGTTGACTGGCGGTGGTGATTGCCCTGGATTAAATGCGGTTATTAGGGCGGTGATTCGAAAAGGCCTTCAATTTAATTTCAAAACCGTTGGTTTTCGCCGCGGTTGGGCCGGAGTAATGGAGGGGGATTTTATGCCCTTGACTTTAAATGATTCCTCCGGCATTTTAGCCCGCGGGGGAACTATTTTAGGCACTTCCCGGACCAATCCGTTTAAGGAAGAAGGCGGAGCGGAGAAAATCGGGGAATCCATAAAAAAATTTAATATCGGCGCTTTAATTGCCATCGGCGGTGACGATACCTTAGGAGTGGCCAATAAATTGTATAAAGAAAAGGGATTAAAGGTCATCGGCGTGCCTAAAACCATCGATAACGATTTATCGGCAACCGATTACACCTTTGGCTTTGATACGGCCGTAACTATTGCCACCGAAGCTGTTGACCGGTTGCATAGCACGGCTGAGTCTCACCAGCGGGTAATGATCGTTGAAGTAATGGGCAGGCATGCCGGCTGGATCGCCCTTTTCAGCGGGTTAGCCGGCGGGGCTGATTGTATTCTCATCCCAGAGAAACCTTTTGATGTTGACGAGGTGTGCCGGATAATCGCCAAAAGATATGCCCGGGGGAAAACTTTTAGTATTATTGTTGTCGCCGAGGGCTCTAAACCCAGGGGCATCCCAGAAATTACCAAGGATGACAGTATTGATGCTTTCGGACATATTCGGCTGGGAGGGATCGGTAACTGGTTAAGCAAAGAAATTGAAAAAAAGACGCATTATGAAACCCGTGTCTCAATCTTAGGCCATACCCAAAGAGGAGGCTCACCTACGGCGTATGACCGGATTTTGGCCACCCGTTTCGGAATTAAAGCGATGGAGTTGATTAAGGAAGGAAAATTCGGCCAGATGGCTAGCCTCCAGGGGAATGAAATAAAAAATGTAGCTTTGAGTGAAGCGGTAGCCAGTCCCAAGCTGGTCGATGATAAATGGTACCGTTTAGCCGAGGTATTTTTCGGGTAAAAGTTGATTCATCAAGGCAGACGGGAAAAGGGAAACGGTAGAAGGGAGACGGGAGATGAAAAAGAAGGGAGAAGAGAGATGGTAAACGGGAAAAGAAGGGAAACGGTAGAAGGGAGACGGAAAATGGAAGATGAGAAAAAAAAGGAAATTATGTATGGGATGAAAGGTTTAGTATCGGCAGCGCTAATTGTATCTATTGGCCTCTTGGCTGGCTGCGGCCGGAAAGCAAAAGAAGTTGCAGCAGTAGTTAATGGAAAGAAAATTTTAGTTTCTGAATTTAAAGATAAACTTAGCCGGATGCCCGCTTATTTTCAGCAAAACGACATTCAGCGACGGAAATTTCTGGAAAGTCTCATTGACCGGGAAATTCTTCTGGCGGAAGCCAGGAGGAAAGGCTTGGCTAAAAACAAAGCAGTCAAGGATCGGCTGAATATTGCTTTAGACCAGATTTTAATCGAAGAATTGGTTAAAACGGCTGTTCCTGAAATAACAGTTAATGATGAAACGCTGCAAAGATATTACGAGACTAATAAAGGTACCTTTATCGAGCCGGAAAAAGTTCGGGTAAGTCAAATTTTAATCCGTTCGGCTAAAGAGGGGGCGGATATTTTAAAGCAATTAAAAGAAGGGAAGGATTTTGAGGCTCTTGCCCGGACAAAGTCTATTAGCCCCGATGCCAGCCGAGGCGGAGATATTGGATTTTTCGGCCGCGGGGAGATGCTACCGGAATTTGAGAAAGCTGCGTTTAGTTTACAAAAAGGGGAAATTAGCAGTATCATTAAATCTCCCTTTGGCTACCATATCTTGAAAGTAACCGACAAGAAAGAAAAAGGGCAGAAAAGTTTTTCTGAAGCAAAGGAAGAGATTAAAGCAATTTTAAGGCAGAAACAGCAAAGAGAAGATTTGGATGCCTGGTTTAAAGAATTGAAAAAAAAGGCAAAGATTAAAATAAACGAGGAGTTTTTGGCCCCAAAGCCTGAAGATGAGAGTAAAGATACAGCCGGAGAGCAAAAGCAGTAAAATGGAACCTATTCAAAGAAATAACGGGTTTAATTTCCCGCGGCAATCGGCAGGATTTTTTAAAAGTTTTTTCGTTTTACTTCTGTGCATACAATTTTTCTTTTCTCCCGATTTAAAAGGAGAAGTTATAGACCGGGTGCTTGCCGTAGTTAACGGGGAGATAATTACCGAAAGCGAGCTTGAAGCGGCCCTCATTCCTCTTGAACTTCAGTATGAGCAAACAGTAAAATCAAAGAGGGAACTCAGGCAGAAGTTAAAAGAGGCAAAAAAGCTAACTTTAGAGCAGTTGATTGAAAACAAAATATTGCTTCAAAAGGCTCAAGAAGAAAAGATTCAAATAGCCAAAGAGGAAAAGGATAAGTTAATCGAAGATATTAAAAGGAGCTTCGCCACACCAGAGAAATTTAAAGAATGGCTCAAGGCCCAGCAATTAACCGAACGGACCTTAAAAGAACGGCTCATTGAACGGGAAGTTATCCGCAAATTGATTAATAAGGAACTGCGGCCAGGCATTCAGATTAGTCCCGAAGAGGTAAAAAAGTTTTATGAAGATAATAAAGAGAAATTCAAAGATGATGCCCAGGTTAACCTGGGTTATATTCTGATTAAAGGGCCGCCTGAGAGAGAAGAAAGTGAGGCAGAAATTTTAATCAGCCAGGTCTGGGCGAAACTTTCCGAAGGAATGGATTTTAATCTTCTGGTTAAGGAATATTCAGACGGGCCCAAGAAGTTTAACGGTGGAGAATGGGGATTTGTTAATATTCAAACCTTGCCCCCTGAACTGCGTGAACTTGTTGAAAAATTAGAAGTGGGAGAAATAAGCGAAATTATCCGCACCCCCTCAGGATTTAATGTTTTGAGGCTCACCGGGAAAAAGGACGCAAGACAGCAGGAGCTTTCTGAAGTAGAAGATTTAATCGAAGAGCAGATTTTCCGCAGCAAATTAGAAATAAAATACCAGCCCTGGCTGGATGAACTTAAAGAAGAGGCCTATATCGAACGGAAATAATTAGATGGAATTAAACGAACTAACGGCTCATCAGCTCCGGGATAAAATCAAGAAGAAAGAAATTCAAGCGGCCGATATATTAGAAAGTGTTTTTCGAAGAATCAACCAGGTAGAAAAAAAAATTGCTGCCTTTATTTCGTTAGATAAAGAAAAAGCGGAAAAGGCTATTTTTTCTTTAGAAGAAGGAAAAAACATTAAAGGAGTTTCTTATCTTTACGCTATCCCCATGGCGGTTAAAGATAATATCTGCGTTAAAGATGGGAGGACAAGCTGTGCTTCGCGCATTTTATCTTCCTTCACCTCCCCTTATTCAGCGACAATAGTTGAACGATTGGAAGACTCCGGCGCAATTATCTTTGGGAAAACTAATCTTGACGAATTTGCCATGGGGTCTTCTACAGAAACTTCCTGTTTCGGCCCCAGCCGCAATCCCTGGGATATTGAGGTTATTCCGGGCGGGTCAAGCGGCGGCAGCGCAGCTGCTGTGGCTGCCGATGAAACGATTGCCGCGATTGGTTCAGATACCGGCGGCTCTATCCGCCAGCCAGCGGCTTGCTGTGGTGTGGTCGGGATGAAACCCAGTTATGGTTTAGTTTCTCGATATGGACTGGTTGCCTTTGCCTCCTCCCTGGATCAAATCGGCCCGATAACTAAGGATGTTTATGACGCCGCTTTGCTTTTAAATGTCCTGGCTGGCTCGGATGGGCGCGATTCTACTTCCATCCCCAATTTACCCAATAGAGATTATACCCGGGCTCTCCTGACCGGGGTAAAAGGCATGAAAATCGGCCTGCCTAAAGAATATTTTTTGCCCGGTTTGAGCAGTGAGGTGGAAAAGGCAGTAAGGGAGGCGGTCGGTTTATTAGAAAAATCAGGGGCGGAAATTAAAGAAATTTCTCTTCCTCATACCGAATATTGTCTGCCGGTTTATTATATCATCGCTACCGCTGAAGCCAGTGCCAACCTGGCGCGTTATGACGGCGTCAGGTACGGATATAGAAAAGAAGGGAAGATGAATTTGACAGCGATGTATGAAAAGACTCGCGGTGAAGGCTTTGGCGAGGAGGTAAAGCGGAGGATTATGCTGGGAACTTATGCCCTTTCGGCCGGATATTATGAAGCTTATTATCTCAAGGCACAGAAAGTAAGGGCCCTGATAAAAAACGATTTTGATGAGGCCTTTAAAAAAGTAGAAGCGATTATTACCCCGACGATACCCACCCCGGCCTTTAAAATCGGAGAAAAAACCGATGATCCCCTGCAAATGTATCTTTCTGATATTTTTACTATTTCGGTTAATTTAGCCGGGCTTCCGGCTATTTCTATTCCCTGCGGCTTCAGCCAAGCCGGCCTTCCCATTGGCCTGCAGATTATCGGGCCTTATTTGGGGGAGGAGAAAGTTTTAAAACTGGCTTATGCCTATGAGAAAGAGACCGATTGGCATCAACGGAAACCCAGGCTTTCGTGAAAAAGGAATAAGTTAATAATGAGCAACGAAACCCCCGCCATTTTATCACACTTACGAAGTGTGATAAAAGTGTGGTGTTTTCTGCTTTAAACGAGACAATGTGATAACGGGACAACGAGATAACGAGCAACGGGATAACGGGATGACGAATTATCAAGTAGTTATTGGTTTAGAGGTTCATCTTCAGTTAAAAACGGAATCAAAAATTTTCTGCGGCTGCTCGGCTGAATATAACCTTGAACCTAATATTCAGGGTTGCCCAGTTTGTGCGGGTTTGCCCGGGGTGCTCCCGGTTTTAAACGAAAAAGCCAAACGCTTTACTTTAATGGCGGCACTGGCCTTAAATTGTAAAATAAATCCCTTTTCCAGTTTTTCCCGCAAGCAATATTTTTATCCGGATTTGCCTAAGAATTACCAGATTTCCCAGTACGATTTACCCGTGGCCGAAAATGGAAGCCTGGAAGTTGAAATAGGAGGGAAAATAAAGAAAATCGGGATTACCAGGGTTCATTTAGAAGAGGATGCCGGAAAACTTTTGCACTATATCGGCTCGCGGGCCTTGGAGCACAGCCTGGTTGATTTAAACCGTTCCGGACTGCCTCTTTTGGAAATTGTCAGCGAGCCGGATATGTATTCCTCGGAGGAGGCCTTTAGCTATCTGCAAGAGTTAAAGTCACTCATCCAGTATATCGGGGTAAGCGATTGTAATATGGAAGAAGGCAGCCTTCGCTGCGATGCCAATATTTCCATAAGAAAGGACAAAACCCATGTCTTGGGGGTAAAAACAGAACTTAAAAACATGAATTCTTTTCGGGCGGTAAAAAAAGCCCTGGATTATGAGGTAAAAAGGCAAAAAGAAGTTTTATCTCAAAGGAAAAAAATTGTCCAGGAAACCAGGCTCTGGGATGAAAAAGAAGGAATTACTCATCCAATGCGGCGCAAGGAAGAAGCTCACGATTACCGTTATTTCCCCGAGCCGGACTTATTGCCCCTCTTGACAGATAAGGCGGAAATAGAAGAAATAAAAAAGACCCTTCCGGAGCTGCCGGCCCAACGAAGAAAGCGCTTCCAGGGCCAATATAGTTTATCGGCTTACGATGTTTCTGTTATTACCTCTGAGAAAGAATTGTCGGATTTTTATGAAGATGTCGTTAAGGAATATGCCAAGAAAGAAAAATTAAAACCAGAGATTCACAAAAAAATAGCCAACTGGATTATGGGGGATTTTAAAGCCCGGCTTAAAGACCAAAAGATTAGTGTCCTTGAATTACCAGTTAGCGCCCGTCATTTATCTGATTTAGTTAAATTGATTGAAGACGGGAAAATTAACCTCCGGCAGGCTAAAGAGGTTTTAAAAGAAATGATGGAAGAAAAATCTAAAGAAACGCCTTTACCCTCTGTTATCATCGGACAGAAAGGGGTGGGGCAAATTAGCGACCAAGGTGCCATAAAAGAGATTATCCGAGAAGTGATTGATGAAAATAAAAAAGCAGCTGAACGCTTGCGGCAGGGGGAGGAAAAAGTTTTAGGATATCTCATCGGGCAGGTAATGAAGAAAACTCAAGGGAAGGCGAACCCCAGCTTAATTAATAAAATTTTGAAAGAAGAACTTGCTTCGTAATTTTTACCCGCCAGCGGTGGGCTTGTCCGCCAATGGCGGGACTGCCCACCCGGCATGAATCGAAAAAAGGAGATAAGCGGATAGCAAAATCAGGAGAAAATAATGGCCATAACAGAAAAGAAACTCAAGGAATTAGAGAAAAAATGCAATCAGATTCGCTGTGAAGTCTTGAAGATGCTTAACCGTGCTCGTTCCGGGCACATTGGCGGTTCACTTTCCTGTATTGAATTGATTGTTGCTCTTTATTACCACCTCATGCGCCATCATCCCAAGGATCCCGATTGGCCCGGACGGGACCGTTTTCATCTTTCCAAGGGGCATGCGGCTCCCACCTGGTATGCGGTGCTGGCCGATTTAGGTTATTTTTCTAAAGAAGAACTAAAAAGCCTGCGGTCTCTGGGCAGTATCTTACAGGGACATCCGGATATGACGCGTACTCCCGGGGTAGAAATGACCAGTGGTTCTTTGGGACAGGGATTATCAGTCGCCATGGGTATGGCTTTAGCCGCCAAATTAGACCGGAAGGATTCCCGGATCTATGTATTATTAGGTGACGGAGAAATACAGGAGGGCCAAATCTGGGAAGCGGCTATGAGTGCCGGACATTATAAACTGGATAATCTTTCCGCTTTCGTTGATTATAACAAACTGCAGATAGACGGTAAACTTGCCGAGATTATTGATATCGAACCTTTAAAGGACAAGTGGCGTTCTTTTAATTGGGAGGTTTTCGAAATAGATGGGCATGACATAAGGGCGATTGTTTCGGCCTGCGAGAAGGCCAAGAAGGTGAAAGGCCGGCCAACAATGATTATTGCCCATACGGTAAAGGGCAAAGGAATCAGCTTTATGGAAGATGTGGTCGATTATCATGGAGTTGTCCCGACGGATGAAGAATGTGCCTGCGCTCTTGAAGAGTTGAAAGATAAAAAAGATAAAAAGGATAAAGATTAAATTAGGGAGTGGATGCGGGATATTTCTTAAAAAGGTAAAAATAAAGAGGAAAGGATGAATAAAAAAATGGAATTTATCTCCTGCCGCGATATTTATGCATCGACGCTTATTGATTTAGGAAAGACCAATAAAGATATTGTTGTTCTTGATGCCGATTTGGCTAAATCTACCCGCACCTTAAAATTTGGGAAAGTTTTTCCTGATCGGTTTTTTGACTTAGGTGTGGCTGAACAAAATATGATGGGGGTAGCGGCTGGTTTAGCGGCTTCCGGCAAAACAGCCTTCGCCAGCTCTTTTGCTATGTTTGCCTCGGGCCGGGCCTGGGAGCAAATTCGCAATACCATAGCTTATTCTAACCTTAATGTAAAAATTTTTGTTACCCACGGAGGCATATCCGTTGGCGGCGATGGTTCCAGCCACCAATCCTTAGAAGATATCGCCTTAATGCGGGTTTTGCCGCAAATGAGGGTACTTGTTCCTTTAGACGGTTATGAAACGGAAAAAGCCGTCCGTCTGGCCGCCAAATCTCCCGGACCTTTCTATATCAGGGTCAGCCGGGAGAAGGTGCCGCAATTGACCAAAAAAGGGGATAAGTTCATTTTGGGGAAAAGCAGTTTACTTCATCCTGGAGGAGATGTGACCATTATTGCCTATGGGTTAATGGCCTTCGAGGGTTTAAAGGCAGAGAAAATTTTAGCCCAGGAAGGTATTAGTGTCCGCCTCATTAATATGTCAACTATAAAACCCATTGATGAGGAGGCAATTCTCCAGGCCGCCGAAGAGACCGGATTAATTGTTACCGCCGAGGAGCATTCAATAATTGGCGGTTTGGGAAGCGCGGTGGCTGAGTTTCTATCAGAAAAAAATCCCACCCCGGTCATTCGTATCGGCACCCGGGATAGATTTGGCCAGTCCGGCGCGCCGCGGGATCTTTTTGCCGAATATCATTTACTGGCCAAGGATATCGTTGCCGCCGTAAAAAAAGGATTGAAAATCAAAACTTCCGCCAAAAAGAGCGGCGTAGAGGCTTAGCTGATTGCTCATAGCTCTTAGTGGATAACTAACTAATCTTTTTTCGTCTAACCATGAGCCATGAGCAAAGAGCAAACAGCCAGGGGGAGTTAGGAGACAAACTGTAAACTGTCCACTGTACACTGTTAACTGGAAACTTAACCCATGTCCATCAAATACAGCCTAAGGCTTCTTAATATTATTACCGCGGTGGTTCTTTTAATTTTCTCTTCCTTTATGATTATTAAACTGAACAAAGCTGCCAATACCATAGAAACATTGGTTTTCCTAAAGGATGATTTAAGCAAGGAGGAGATTGAAGGGTTAAAAATGCGCCTCAAGGCCTTTAAAGGGATAAAAACAATAAAATTTTCTCATCCCGATGAAACTCTCAAAATGTGGACAAAAACCATAGAGAGAAAAAAACTTTTAGAAATTATTGATACAAACCCATTTCCGCCTCTTTTCCGAATCCAACTAAAAAAAGGAAAAAGCCTGAGAAGCCTTTACCGGATGAGGACCACCCTCGAACAAATTTCCGGGATCAAGAAAGTTGAGTATGGCGGAAGGCGGACGGAAGAGGTAATCAAGCGGACCCAGAGATATCTTTTTGCCTTTATTGTTGCCTTTTTTGCCGCTTTAATAAATATTTTAGACCATGTTTTTATCACCTATTATACGCGGAAGTAGAAAAAAACGGGCACTCTCCGTTTTTCATAAAATGAAAAGCTGCTTGTTCTATTGTCTAATTATATTTGCAGGTTTGTTTTTTGATTTCCCTTTTCTTTATGCCGCCGATAAGGTCCGAGACCCCGGGGGGCAGGTCTCGCACAAAGACATTATTGAAAAGAAAAAGAATCTAGGCACCCTGCAAAAGAAGATGGAGGAATATGAAAGGAAAAAAAGACGGGCGCAGGGGAAAGAAAAGGTGGTAACAAGGGACTTAAAAAAAATTAGCGCTGACCTTAAAGCCCGCCAGAAAGAAATATCTATCTATGCTTGGAATTTAGGGAAAAATAAGAGAGAAGAGGAATTATTACTGGCTTCTTTCCAAAAAATAGCTGATAAAAAACGGCAATTGACCGAACAGTTAATTAAGGAGGTAAAAATTAGATTCAAAGAAAGCCTCATCCCCCAGTTTATTGCCTTCCCCTCTGATTTAGGAAGTTTAACCATTCAAGATGAGCTTGATTATCTATTTGACTCCTCTATCGTTTCTTTCGGCCAAAACCTGAACCAAAAACTGAGTAACAAAGAAGAAGAAAAAGAAAAGCTGGAAAGATACCGCGATATAGAACTTACCTATAAAAAAATTGCCGAGGAAAAGGAGGAAAAAGCTAAAAGCCTTCATAAGAAAAAGAAAAAGCTTTTAACCCGCTACCAGAAGGAAAAAAAGGAACACGATAGGAAGATTAAGGAATTCAAGGAGCAGATGTTTTCCTTGGAACAAATGATTAAAGCTCTTGAGAAGACGCAGCGGCTGACTCGGGGTTTTCGCGGCGGTTATTTCCGGAAAAGTAAAGGGAAACTATTTATGCCGGTAGATGGCCAGATTCTTAAGGTCCGTTATGGGAAAAGCACCAATATCTATAAAGGGATAATGATAAAAGCCCCCCGGGGAAAAGGAGTAGTTTGTGTGGCCGATGGGAAGGTGATGTATGGAGATTGGTTCCGGGGGTTTGGCAATATTCTCATCATTGATCATGGCGGCGGCTATTCAACCCTGTATGCCCATCTGGAGGAGACGATGGTTGAGAAAGACGATCTGGTAAAGGAAGGACAGGTTATCGCTGCGGTAGGCGATACCGGTTCGTTAACGACTGAACCCAGGCTTTATTTTGAAATCCGCCGCTATGGCGAGTCTTTGAATCCTTTGGAATGGCTTAAAAAATAAATACCGTTATCCCGTTGTTCGTTATTTCGTCAACGAGATAACGGGATATTTCAATGCCGTTTCAATGCGGGTTTGAAATTTGAGTTTGGGATTATTAGCTTGGAATTTGTCTTACGAGAAAACGAGATAACGGGATAACGCAATAACGGTTTTTAAGGGGAGGAGATGAAATGGCAAAGAGAATAATTTTATGGGGGATGGTTTGTCTCATTGTTGGATTTATTGCTTATCTGCCAATTCAGGCGGCAGAGGGGAATCTTTATGAGAATCTTAAGATTTTTACTGACGCCATGAGTCTGGTCCAAATGGAATATGTCAAAGATGTCAATGCCAAGGATTTAATTTATGGCGCCCTTAAAGGGATGCTATCTTCCTTGGACTCTCACAGCCAGTTTCTTGACCCGGAAACATACAAAGAAACGCAGGTAGAAACCAAGGGAAAATTCGGCGGGCTGGGCATAGTCATCAGTATAAAGGACAGCCATCTGACCGTCATTTCTCCTTTAGAGGGCACTCCGGCTTACCGTTCGGGTATTAAAGCTAACGATGTGATTGTCAAAATAAACGGAGAAACCACCAAAGACATTACTTTGACTGACGCCGTCAAGAAATTACGCGGACCGAAAGGAACGCAGGTGACCATTACCATTATGAGGGAGGGAGAACCAAAGCTTTTAGATGTTACCATTACCCGCGATATTATTAAGATTGAAAGTGTTAAAAATGTCGAGGTTTTAGAGAATAAAATCGGCTACATCCGTCTGGTTGAATTTCAGGAAAAAACCGGCAGAGATTTGGAAAAGGCTTTACTCAAGCTGAGTGATGAGGGCATCCAGGCTTTGATTTTAGATGTTCGTAATAATCCCGGCGGTCTCCTGAACGAGGCGGCTGAGGTTTCCGATAAATTTTTACCCAAAGGAAGGATGATTGTTTATACTCAAGGGCGGGATAAAGAGGATGTAATCAAATACCTGTCGCGGAAGGACCCGGTCTACCCCGGACTTCCCATGGTTATATTGGTTAACGGGGGTAGTGCCAGCGCTTCAGAAATTGTTGCTGCAGCCATTCAGGAATGGAACTGCGGCGTAATTCTGGGGACAGAAACTTTTGGAAAGGGCTCGGTGCAGAGTATTCTGCCTTTAAGAGACGGTTCGGCTCTTCGATTGACCACGGCTAAATATTTTACCCCAAAAGGTATTTCTATCCAGGATACCAAAGTACAGCCTGATATTGTGGTAGAAATTTCTGAAGAGGATGAACTGAGTTTGATGCGTCAGTCAGAGATGAGCAAGGAAGACAGGGAGAAACTTAAAGAAGAAAAAAAATTGGTGGATGACATCCAGCTCGAGAGAGCCAAAGATTTACTAAAGGCAATGGAAGTCTACCAGCAGAAATTAAAAGGTGAAGAAGCCCTAAGTTTGCCGTAAAAATAACATAGCCCGGATGAAAGGAAAGTTTTTTTGAAAAAAATTCAAATATTTTTATTAATCCTTTTAGTTATCGGATTTTTCCTCCTCCTTGATTACTGGAAGATAAAAAAAGGAGAGGTTTCCTATCTCAAACGGTGGCTGCCTTCCTATGACTATACTTTTCAGTCCCATCAAATTGATATGGCTATTGAATCGACTTTAGCCGATTTAGGGATGACCAGCAAGGATATTATAAAAAGCTACCGGGAGGAGAAAAAAAGTGGCAGAAAAAAGTGGATTTATGTTTATAAAGAATTGAAAGTTCCTCTGGAAGCCGATTTAAGTGATTATGCCGGATTAATCACAGATCAGGTAAAGAAATCTGGCGGGAAGATGTTCTCGCGGCAGATGCCTAAAGGAGAAAAAAATTATCTAAAGTTAATTTTTGGCCTTAAAGATATTCCCACGGCTATCTTAATTCTCAAAGCCCAGCCTCGGGCTAAAGTTGCTATTATTATTGACGATGTTGGCTATGGCGGGTTTTTAACCGAGAAACTTTTGAATCTGCCTTTCCCGGTGGCCTTATCTATTCTTCCCCATCTGAATCATTCAACAGATATTGCCAGAGAAGCCCACCGCTTGGGTTATGAGGTAATGCTTCATCTGCCCATGGAATCAATAAGGCCGGAAGAAAATCGGGGAGAAGGCATTATTTATGTGGATATGAGTAAAAAAACAATCAGCCGTTTAATTGAAAAATCGTTAGATAGCGTCCCTTATGCCGTGGGCGTTAACAACCATATGGGCTCGCGCGTTTGCCAGAATCCAGAAGTAGTTGAGGTAATTCTTACCCGGTTAAAGAAGCACAATTTATATTTTATTGACAGTTTGGTAATCGCCAGTTCAAAGGCCTATCAAATTGCCCAAAAGATGGCTATCCCTTCACATTACCGCCGCGTTTTTTTGGATAACCAGAATGACCCGGATTATATCAGAGGCCAGCTTGAAGAATTAAAAGACAAGGCCATTAGCGAAGGGGAAGCAATCGGTATTGGGCACTGCCGGAGAAATACTTTAGATGTTTTAACTGAAGCTGTCCCGGAAATAGAAAAAGAAGGTATTGAATTTGTTTTTGCCTCGGAGCTAGTGAAGTAAAGCTGATAACTAGCGGGTAAGAGCTGCTAAAAAGACCTATAACCTATGGCCTATTGGTAAATAGTTATGCTGATTTGCGGGATTGAGACTTCTTGTGATGAGACGGCTGTTTCCATTGTTGAAGACGGGAAGAAAATAATTGAGAACCGCATTTTTTCTCAAGAGGCTATTCATCGGCCTTTTGGCGGGGTGGTTCCAGAGGTGGCTTGCCGCACCCATCTAGAAAAAATATTCCTGCTTCTGGATGAATTATTTAACAGAAACGGCTTGACTTACAAAGATATTGATGCCTGGGCAGTAACTTATGGCCCGGGATTAGTAGGTGCTTTGCTTATTGGCATTGCTACTGCCAAATCCTTAAGCTGTCTAACCGAAAAGCCTCTTTTAGCGGTCAATCATATTGAGGGGCATCTCTATGCTAATATTCTGGAGCACCAGGAAATTGCTTTCCCCTGGGTGGGGTTGGTTGTTTCCGGGGGGCACACCAGTCTTTATTTTGCTACCCGGCTGGGTAAATACAAACTGCTGGGAGAAACGGTTGATGATGCTGCCGGCGAAGCCTTTGATAAAGTGGCCAAACTTCTTTCTTTAGGTTATCCGGGCGGGCCGGCGGTTGAAGAAGCGGCTAAAGGCGGCGACAGAAGAAAAATTAAATTTCCCCGTCCGTCCGGGCCAAAAAGGAGAAAAGATTCTTTTGATTTTAGTTTTAGCGGTCTGAAGACCGCCGTGCTTTATTATCTTCGTGATCATCCCGAAGCCGCCACTCAGAAGGCTGATGTTGCTGCCGGTTTTCAGGAAGCGGTGATAGAGGTTTTAGTTGGGAAAACAGCTGAGGCGGCGAGAATGTTCGGGGTAAAGACGATTCTTGTCTCAGGCGGAGTAGCCAGCAATAACCGACTCCGTCAGGAATTCAGGCAGTTTGGGGAAAACGAGGGAATGAATATTTTTTTCCCCTCGCCTCTTTTGTGCACCGATAATGCCGCGATGATTGCCGGTTTAGGATTTTCTAAATTACAAAAGGGAGAGAAAGCTTCTTTAGATTTAGGGCCGGTACCGGGATTGAAACTGTGAATGGTGGAATCGAAATAACGTGATAACGAGCAACGATATAACGAGATAACGATTAAGGAGATAGCGAGTTTGAGGAAAAAACCATGATTTCCTTTTCAGAAGTGCTTGTTCGTTTAATCTTAGCCAGCCTTTTAAGCGGACTGGTGGGTTTCGAAAGAGAATCTCATGGACGGGCAGCCGGGTTAAGAACCCATATTTTAGTCGGGGTGGGCGCTACTCTTTTTATGCTGGTTTCTCTTTATGTCGCCCAGGTCTATGGAGAAAACGGCTCGGCAGATCCAGGGCGTATTGCCGCTCAGGTTGTGACCGGGATAGGATTTCTCGGCGCCGGAACCATCCTCCGCTTTGGTGTTTCTATCCGCGGCTTAACCACTGCGGCCAGCATTTGGGGGGTGGCGGCAGTCGGCTTGGCGGTTGGCTGTGGCTTTTATCCGGCGGCACTGGGTGCTACCGTTATTTTCTTAATTGCCCTTTACTTTTTATCTAAACTAGGGGCGGTGATACCGGCTCAGTCCTATTTTAAGATTTTAACAGTTAAAGGGATAGATACCGAGCGGCATCTTGACAGAATCCACAATATTTTAAACCAGGGGAAAATCGGTATAGAAAGGTTGGAATGGGGGAAAGATTTTCTAAATAAAGAAGTAATAAACCTTCAATTGTTTTTAAGATTTCCGCATAAAGGTTTGGAAACCCATTTAATTAAGGAAATAGGAAAATTAGAGGGAATTCAGGAAGCCGGATTGGAATGATGCCGGTGAATAGTGCATGGTGAAAACGAGATAACGAAATAACGAGGAACGAGATAATGGGGAAAGTGAGTTATGAATAAAGATTTGATTTTTTATGTAATCGGCGGTTTGGGATTGTTTATCTACGGTATTCACCTGATGGGCATCGGTTTGCAAAAGGCGGCGGCGAATCGGATGCGAAGAATCTTAGGATCTTTAACCAGAAATGCCTTCACCGGAGTCTTGGTGGGCACGGGAATAACGGCCATCATTCAAAGCAGCAGCGCCACCACTGTCATGTTAGTTGGTTTTGTTAATGCCGGCCTGATGACTTTGAAACAATCCCTGGGCGTAATTTTAGGAGCAAATATTGGGACCACTATTACCGCCCAGCTTATTGCCTTCAAACTAACCGACTATGCCCTGCCGCTCATTGGGCTGGGCATGTTGACTATGCTTTTTGCCAAAAAGAAAACCCACAAGTCTTTTGGAGAATTTATGTTGGGTTTTGGTATTTTATTTTTGGGCTTAAAATTTCTGACCCAAAGCGTCAAACCCTTAGGGTCTCTCCCCCAGGTAAGAGAAGTCTTTATTTCATTCAGCACCAATCCCTTTTTGGGCATATTGGCCGGGGCAATTGTTACCGCTCTGGTTCAAAGCAGCAGTGTTACCACTGGTATTGTTTTAGCTTTAGCCGTGGGTGGCTTGATTGATTTAAACGGGGCAATTTATGTTATCTTAGGCTGTAACATCGGTACCTGCATTACCGCTTTGATTGCCAGTATCGGGACAAGCATCTCGGCTCGTCGGACAGCTTTAGCTCACGTGATTTTTAACGTTGTAGGGATACTGATATTTCTACCGTTTTTATCCCAATTCAGCCGTCTCATCAGCCTGACTTCGACTAATGTCATGCGCCAATGCGCTAATGCTCATACGGTTTTCAATGTGGGTATAACCTTAATATTTCTTCCTCTGGTTGGTCTTTTTGCCCGGATTATCCCCCGTCTTATTCCGGGGAGAGAAGTGGAAATCGAATTTGGGCCTAAGTATCTGGAGAGGCATCTTTTGAATACTCCATCTCTGGCTTTGCGGGTAGCTACAGAAGAAATCGTCCGCACCTTGAAAATGACCCGCTTAATGGTTAACCAAAGCATGCAGGGGTTTTTTCATGACGACGCCCGGGCTTTAGTTAAGGTAGAAAGAGGCGAAGAGGCCGTTGATAATCTGCAGGAAGCAGTGACGGATTATTTAATGGAGTTGATGCAAAGAGAGCTGAACGAAGAAGAGTCGCGAAAAATTCCGGCTTTGCTTCACAACATAAATGATGTGGAACGTATCGGCGACCACGCGGAAAATTTAGCCGAACTGGCCGAGAGAAAAATTGAGTGTAAACTCCCCTTTTCTTCAGAGGCAATTAAGGAATTGCATGGGATTCATCATGAATTGGAGAAGATGACCGAAGCAACAATCCAGGCCTTAGAGCGGAATGATTTAAAAAAAGCCGAAGAGGTTTTGGAAAATGAAGAGCTTATTAACCGCCTCCGCGATAAATTAAAAGAAAATCATATCAGCCGCCTGGAAGAAAATAAATGTTTGGTTTTGTCAGGGATTGTTTTTTTGGACACTATCAGTAATTTTGAAAAAATTGCTGACCATCTGACCAATATTGTTCAGGCGGTTGCCGACGCTTTACAATGGGAAAGAAAAAAAACAGAAATGCGATAACGAAAATTTCCGCCATTTTTCACACTTACGAAGTGTGATAAAGGTGTGATAAAATCTGCTTTTAACGGGACAACAAGTAACGAAATGACATGATAACGAGATAACGGGATGGCGTGATAACGGGAAGTATGAAGCCAATATCGGAGATTGCCAAAAACTGGGGAGTAAAGGAAGAAGAGCTTAAATGCTTCGGCCCTTATATGGCCAAGGTTTCCCTGAATCTTTTGAAGCGTTTAAAGAATAGCCCTGAGGGAAATTTAATTATTATCTCGGCGATGACTCCAACCAATCAGGGAGAAGGGAAAACTACCACTACTATTGGTTTGGCCCAGGCCTTGAATCGGTTAGGCAAAAAAGCTATTCCAACCCTGCGAGAGCCGTCACTCGGCCCTTTTATGGGCCTAAAAGGAGGGGCAACCGGCGGCGGCGCCGCTGAGGTGCTGCCTAAGGATGAGATAAATCTGCATTTTACCGGAGATATTCACGCCGTCGGGGCCGCCCACAATTTGTTGGCTGCCCTGGTTGATAATTCAATTTATCGGGGAAACAATTTAAAATTAAACCCGGAGCGCCTTTTTTGGCCCCGGGTGATTGATACCAGTGACCGGGGTCTCCGAGAAATTTTATTAAGTTCAAGCGGCAAAATCGCCCAGAATCCTTATAAAACCTCTTTTGAAATCACCGCCGCTTCCGAAATTATGGCGGTTTTATGTTTATCTGAAAATTTCTCCGAATTAAAAAGAAAAATAGGAGAGATTATCGTTGGACTGGATTTTTCTGAAAAGCCCGTCAGGGTAAAAGACCTGGGGGCAGAAGGAGCGCTATCCCTTCTTTTAAAAGATGCCCTGATGCCTAATTTGGTTCAGACCAGTGAGTTTGGTCCGGCCTTTATCCACGGCGGCCCATTTGCTAATATTGCCCATGGCTGTAACAGTATCCTGGCGATAAAGATGGCTTTGAAATTAGCCGATTTTGTCGTTACCGAGACTGGGTTTGCCGTCGATTTGGGTGCGGAAAAGTTTATCCATCTGGTTTCATCCCCCTTTAATCTTTCTCCCCGGGCTTTAGTCATTGTCGCCAGTCTCCGCGCCTTGAAAATGCATGGCGGAGAAAAGGCTGGTTTTAAATTAGGGTTGGACAATTTATCCAAGCAGATAGAAAATGGAGAAAAACTGGGGTTTCGGGTGGTTGTTGCCCTAAACAGGTTTAAAGAGGATTTGCCTCAAGAAATCAAATATGTAGAAGATTTTTTTGCTAAGAAGCAAATCTCTTTAGCTGTTTCTGAGGTCTGGCAAAAAGGAGGAAGAGGCGGCGAGGATTTGGCAAAAAAGATTTTAGAGGTAGTTAACCGCTCTGGGGGAAATAAAACCTTCAAGGGTTTATATACCCATAACAATTCTTTTAAAGAAAAGGTAGAGGCGATTGCTGTTGAAATTTACGGGGCAAGTGGGGTAGGTTATTCTGAGGAGGCAGAAAAAGATATCGCTTTTCTTAAGAAAAATAAATTGGACCAGATGCCGGTTTGTCTGGCCAAGACACACAAGTCGCTTTCTGATAATCCTAATCTTTTAGGCAGGCCCAAGGGTTTTAAAATTAAAGTTGAAAAAATTAAGCCGGCTGCCGGAGCGGGTTTTTTAGTTGTATATTGCGGTAAAATTCTTACTTTGCCGGGGCTCCCCCTTTATCCCCGGGCGATGCGAATGGATTTGGGGGATGATGGAGAAATCAAAGAGAAAAATGGTTGAAAACCCGAAAATTCTAGTGAAAATAGCAGAAAAAATTGGTTTCCTCAGTAAAAAGAAATTAAATGAAGCCATGGAGGAACAGAAGCGTACAGGGGAAAGACTCCCGGCTGTTTTAGTTAGGCTCGGATATCTGGCTAAGGAAGAATTAGGCATTGCCCTGGCCAATCAATTCAATATGGAAACGGTCAAATTATCTGAAAAAGAGATTTCCATCGAGCTTTTAAAAAGTTTTGACGCCGAATTAGTTAAAAGACACCGCTTTATTCCTTTAGAGAAAGAAAAAGGTAAATTAATTGTCGCCATTGATAATCCTTTAAATCTTTTTGCCTTTTCTTATTTAGAAAACCAGCTTAAGTGTAAAATGAATGCTTTTTTAATTACCCCCAAGGAGCTTGATCAGGCCCTGGAGAAATTTTTTGGTTTCGAAGAACCCCGGATTACTTCTCTTTATAAAAAATTACGAGACGAGGATTTACATATTGAAGGGTTTGGCGATGAATTAGAAGAGACGCCGGCTGATGACGCCCCGATTATTAAATTGGTTCATGTATTAATCCTGGAGGGTTTTCGCAGCCGGGCCAGCGATATTCATCTTGAGCCTTTGGAGAACCGGTTTCGCATTCGCTACCGCATTGACGGAGTACTTCACGATGCGCCCGGACCACCCAAAAGATTGGAAGCGGCCATTATCTCCCGGGTAAAAATTATGGCCAGGATGGATATTGCCGAGAAACGCCTGCCACAGGACGGCCGCATTAAGATTAAGCTTGCCGGAAAAGACCTGGATTTAAGGGTTTCGACCCTGCCCGGGCTTTATGGAGAAAGTGTCGTTTTGCGAATTTTAGACCGAAGCAGTTTATTAAAAGATATGGCTGATTTGGGATTCAGTCTGCGTGACCAGAAAGAATTCGAGAAATTATTAGGTATTACTAACGGAATAATTCTGGTGACTGGGCCGACGGGCAGCGGCAAAACCACGACACTTTACTCAGCGTTAAGCCGTTTGAACCAGGCTGACCGTAAAATTGTTACCGTCGAAGATCCGATAGAATACCAAATTTCCGGTATCAACCAGGTAGAGGTAAAGCCCTATATCGGCCTGACCTTTGCCCAGAGCCTGCGTTCAATTTTAAGGCAGGCGCCGGATATCCTGATGATTGGTGAAATTCGGGATTTGGAAACAGCCGAAATTGCTATTCGCTCCGCCCTCACCGGACATTTGGTCCTCAGCACCTTGCATACCAATGATGCCTGCAGTGCCGTCACCCGGTTGATTGATATGGGAGTAAAGCCCTTTTTAGTTGCTTCTTCTTTGCGGGCGGTTTTATCGCAGCGATTAGTCAGGAAAATTTGTTCTTACTGCAAAGAAGCCTATCAACCCAGTTTGAATGAGTTAACTGAAGTTGGCTTGAAAGAAGGCGATATTCCTGAGGTGACTTTTTATCGCGGTAAGGGATGTCCAAAATGCAATCAAACCGGTTTCCGGGAGAGAATTGCTATTTTTGAACTGTTGCTTATGAGCGAACAGTTAAGAAAGATAATTTATGGCAAGCCTTCGAGCACCCAGATAAAAGACATTGCCCAGAAAGAAGGAATGTTTACCCTGCGGGAGGACGGCTGGGCAAAGGTTTTTGCCGGGATAACTACTTTAACTGAAGTTTCCCGGGTAACCATAGGCGATGATGATTAAAATAGAGCTTGGATTCGTGAATGGTAAATCGTGAATAGTGCAAACGAGATAACGTGATAACGGGAAACGGGATAACGAAAAATGGTGGATAGAAAAACGGGAAGAAAACACCTGAGGCATTATAAAAGCTTGGGAGAGCTGCTGGTAGAGATGCAGATTGTCAATGAAAAGCAGCTGGAAGAGTTGATGCTTGAGCAGAGAAGAACCGGAGAATTGCTCGGGCGGATTGTCGTCCGCCAGGGATTAGCCAGCGAAAAGGAAATTATGGATGCTTTGGCGGCGCAAACCGATATGCCGGTGGTAACTTTAAGCCGTTTGAAAATTAACCCAAAGATTATTAATAAAATCTCTCCCAGTTTAGCCAGGATTTATAAAGTTGTGCCCATTAGAGAGGAAGGCAAAGTTTTGCTTGTTGCTCTTTCTGACCCTTTTAATACCCAGGTTCTTGATGATTTGCGTTTTATTCTGAATAGTGAAGTGAGGGGAGCTATCGCCAGTGATAAAGATATTGACCAGGCCTTGCAGAAATATTACGGAAAGGAAACAGAAAGCCTGGAGGTATTGCTGCAAAAAATGGAGTCTACTCCCTTGATGCAAAAGGAATTAGAAAAGGTGAGTGAACCCGATATTGCCAGTCTTCAGGAATTAGCCCGGGAAGCCCCAATTGTTAAACTGGTAAATCTGGTTTTGATTCAAGCGGTTAAGGACCGGGCCAGTGATATCCACTTTGAACCCTATGAAGACATCTTTAGAATCCGCTATCGTTTGGACGGTCTTCTTTATGAAATGACTCCTCCGCCGGCTCGCCTCGGTTTAGGTATTATCTCCCGTCTTAAAGTAATGGCTGATTTGGATATTGCCGAGCGAAGACTTCCTCAAGACGGCCGCATGGAGATAAATGTTGAAGGCAAGCGCATTGATATCCGAGTATCAACCCTGCCTACCGCTTTTGGTGAAAGTGTGGTTTTGCGGATTCTCGACCGCAGTCTGGTGATGCTTTCTTTAAACGAAATTGGGCTTTTACCTGATAGCTTAGCGGTTATAGAGGGGCAGATTAAACGTCCCCAGGGAATGGTTTTAGTGACCGGGCCGACTGGCTGCGGAAAAACCACTACCCTGTATTCAATTTTAAAAAGAGTAAATGAGCCGGGTTATAAAATTATTACTACTGAGGATCCAGTTGAATATACTATTACCGGTGTCATTCAGGTTCCGATTAAACCGCAGATTAAACTGAATTTTTCCACTTGCCTAAGGCATATTTTACGCCAGGATCCCGATATCATCATGGTTGGTGAAATTCGTGACCAGGCCACAGCAGAGATTGCCATTCATGCCGCTCTTACCGGACATTTGGTTCTCAGTACCCTGCATACCAACGATGCTCCAGAAACGATTACCCGTCTTATCGATATGGGAGTGGAACCTTTTTTAGTTACCTCGACCCTGCAGATAATTATTGCCCAGCGCCTGGTAAGAATTTTATGCCCTGAGTGTAAGGAAAGTTATCAAGCCAGCCCGAAAGATTTAGTTGCTCTGGATATTAACCTGGATGAGGTCACTTCTAAAAACTTTGAACTGGATGAAGAGGGGAAATTAATTTTATATCGTCCCAAAGGCTGTCCTTTATGCCGCCAGATTGGATATCGCGGACGAACGGGGATATTTGAAATATTGACCCTTAATGATGAAATCCGGGAGTTGATTGTTAACCGGGCTTCAGCCGAGGAAATTCGAAAAATTGCCAGTCAGGCCGGGATGAGGAATTTAAAACTTGATGGTTTGCAAAAAGCATTGCAGGGAATAACCAGTTTAGAAGAGGTCCTCAGGGAAACGCAAACCTTTATATAGCTCATAGCTGATAGCTCATCGTTCATAGAAAACCCATGAGCTAAGAGCCAGGGGCTATAAACTAGAAGAGCAAGTCAGGAGAGAGAAGCCGGGATGCCTACTTATAACTACGAAGCGATAAATGAAAAGGGTGGAGAAGTTAAGGGTAAGGTTGAGGCAGAAAGTCATTTAATTGCCCTGAGCCGTATCCGCAATTTGGGTTATTTCCCTACCCGGGTTGTTAAAGAGAAAGAAAAAAGCAGAAAGTTTTTTAAATTTTTTTTTCAACTCAACTCAAAATCATTTTTTCAACGGACAAAACGCCAGCATCTGGTTTCTTTTACCAGGCAGCTGGCGACCTTAATCGGAGCCGGGATGCCGATTCTCAAAAGTTTACAAACACTGGCTGAACAGCCGGGTTTAGGCAACTTTAAAGAAATTATTAATCGCGTCGCTGATGGCGTCGAGCGCGGCCACCCCCTTTCCGAAGGGTTAGTCCGTTACCCGGGCTTTTTTTCCCGGCTTTATGTAAATATGATTCGGGCCGGAGAAAGCGGAGGGATTTTGGAGAAAATTTTAAGAAGGCTCGCTGATTTGCTGGAGAATCAGATGAAGCTTCGTGCCCGGGTGAAAAATGCCTTGATTTATCCTTCTTTCATTATTATTGTGGCTGTGGGGATCGTAGCCGTTTTATTGACTTTTGTCGTTCCCATTTTCGTCAGTCTTTTTGAGGATTTAGGCGGAGCGCTCCCGCTGCCTACCCGAATTCTTATGGCGGTAAGCGAGGTGGTCAAACACCAGTGGTATTTTATTATTTTGGCAGTTATCGCTCTGGTATTTCTATTTAAACTGGCAACTCGAACCCCCCGGGGCAGATTCTTCTTTGATCATTTAAAACTGCGGCTGCCACTTTTTGGCAATCTTTATCGGAGTATCTCCATCACCCGGTTTTCCCGTACTCTTGGCACCTTAATTGCCAGCGGTGTGCCCATCTTGCAGGCATTAAATATCGTCCGGGAGACGGCTGGCAATGAAGTTATCAGCCAGGCTTTAGCTAATGTCCATGACAGCATCCGCGAAGGAGAAAATATTACTCAACCGCTTAGAGAATCCGGTGTTTTCCCCGCCTTGGTGGTGAATATGGTCAGAGTAGGAGAAGAATCGGGGACATTGGATGAGATGCTTTACCGTATTGCCGATAATTTTGATGAAGAAGTAGATCGCACCGTCGGTAGTCTCACCGCGTTACTGGAGCCATTTTTAATTGTTTTTATGGGCCTGGTGGTTGGCTTTATCGTTATTTCCATGATTATGCCTTTATTTTCGCTAATTAAGCTGGTAAGTTAAAAACCGTTATTTCGTTATCTCGTTGCTCGTTATATCGTTGCCCGCTCTCTCGCTGAAAGCAGAAAACCTCATACTTTTATCACACTTACGAAGTGTGATAAAAAGGCGGAGGGTTCGTTATATTGGGGAAGGAAACACATCATGCAATTCGATAAATTTACCCTAAAGTCACAAGAAGCTTTGGCCTTGGCCGAAAAATTGGCCGGGCGTTTTAAACATCAGGAAGTTGATGTTGAACACCTCTTTTTAGCCCTGCTCGATGAGGCTGAAGGGATTGTTAAGCCGGTTTTAGAGAAATTGGGCGCTAATACAGAAAAGATCCGTCGTCAAGTTGAAGATGAATTGAAGCGCCGTGGAGAAATCCTGGGGTCGGCTAACCAGATGTACATAGCTTCCCGCTTAAGAGAATTACTTAATCAGGCCGGGAGTCAAGCGGAGAATCTAAAAGATGAATACCTGAGCACCGAACATCTGCTTTTGGCTATAAGTGAAGATAAAGGTAAAGCCGGAGAAATTCTGCGCCAAGCCGGGGGAAGCAGGGAAAATATTTTGAAGGCGGTTAAATCTATCCGCGGCCATCAGCAGGTAACGGATCAGAAGCCGGAAGATAAATATCAGGCTCTTTTAAAATATGGCCGGGATTTAACCACGTTGGCCCGGCGGGGCAAGCTTGATCCGGTGATTGGCCGCGATGAGGAAATACGCCGGGTGATTCAGGTTCTTTCCCGGCGGACAAAAAATAACCCTGTTCTAATCGGTGAGGCCGGTGTGGGCAAAACAGCCATTGCCGAAGGATTGGCCCAGCGGATTGGCCGGGGCGATATACCGGAGTCGTTGAAGGATAAAAAGATTGTTGCTTTAGACCTGGGTGCTTTGGTGGCCGGGGCTAAATTTCGAGGAGAGTTTGAGGACCGCCTGAAAGCGGTTATCCGGGAAATTGAAAAGAGCGCCGGGGAAATCATTCTTTTTATTGACGAGTTACATACCTTAGTCGGCGCCGGAGCGGCCGAAGGGGCTATGGATGCCTCTAATATGTTGAAGCCAGCTTTGGCCAGAGGAGAACTGCGCTGTATCGGGGCGACTACCTTGGATGAATACCGCAAACATATTGAAAAGGATGCCGCTTTGGAGAGGCGTTTCCAGCCGATTACCATTACCGAGCCCAGTATCGAGGATACCATTGCTATCCTGCGCGGCTTAAAAGAAAAATATGAGGTTCATCACGGGGTAAGAATTCAGGATTCAGCCATAATTGCTGCCGTCAAACTTTCCCAGCGGTATATTACCGACCGCTTTCTGCCGGACAAAGCCATTGATTTAATTGATGAGGCGGCCTCACGTCTGCGCATTGCCATTGATAGTCTGCCGACGGTTATTGATAAGGTCGAACGGGAAATAACCAGGCTGGGGATTGAAAGAGAAGCTTTAAAAAAGGAGAAGGATAAGGCCAGCCAGGAGAGGCGGAAATATATCGAGAAGAATCTGGGTAATCTAAAGGAAACAAGCCGGACGATGCGGGCTCAGTGGCAGAATGAAAAAGAAACCATCAAGCTTATCCAAGACTACAAAGAAAAGATTGAAGAAAATAAACTTGAAGAAACTAAGGCCGAACGGCGAGGAGATTTAGGTAAAGCCGCGGAAATCCGTTATGGGATTATCCCGGGATTAGAAAAAAAATTGGCTGAAGCTTTCAAGAAAATTAAAGAGAAGGATACGGCGAGCCGGATGTTAAAAGAGGAAGTTGACCAGGACGATATTGCCGAAATTGTCGGCAAATGGACAGGCATCCCGGTGACCCGCCTCATGGAGACGGAAAAAGAAAAGCTTGCGCATATGGAAGAAAATTTAAAAAAAAGAGTGGTGGGGCAGGATGAAGCCATTCAGTCTGTTTCCGACGCTGTTAGGCGTTCCCGGGCTGGGTTGCAGGATCCACATCGTCCCCTGGGCTCATTTATCTTCATGGGACCAACCGGAGTAGGAAAAACAGAATTAGCCCGATCTCTGGCCGAATTCCTTTTTGACGATGAGGCCGCTTTGGTGAGAATAGATATGTCTGAATATATGGAGCGCCATACCGTTGCCCGCCTAATTGGTGCCCCTCCCGGCTACATTGGCTACGAAGAAGGAGGTCAGTTAACTGAGGTTATCCGCCGGCGTCCTTATTCGGTAGTTCTATTCGATGAAATCGAAAAGGCCCATGAAGACGTAATGAATGTCATGCTGCAGATTTTAGACGACGGCCGTTTGACCGACGGACAGGGCCGGGTAGTAAATTTCAAGAATACGGTTATTATTATGACTTCTAATGTGGGAAGTTCCTGGTTATCGAAGGCCCAGGGAAAAGACGCGGCCATAAATAAAAGAGAACTGCACCGCCGGGTGCTGGAATCCCTGCGGGCCCGTTTCCGCCCGGAATTCCTTAATCGGATTGATGAAATTATAATTTTTAACCGCCTGGATATAGAGGGCCTTAAAAAAATCGTTGATATTCAAATGGCCCATTTAGAAAAACGGATGGCTGAGAAAAATATCGGACTCAAATTAAGCGATAAAGCCAAAAAGAAATTAGCCAAGGAGGGTTTTGACCCTGTCTACGGAGCGCGGCCTTTGCGCCGGTTGATTGAAAAGAGAATTCAAACCCCTCTGGCGAAAGAAATTTTATCCGGAAAGATTAAAGAAGGCGACAAAATTAAAGTTGAGCTTGAAGGAGAAAATTTTATTTTTACAGCCTAAGCCGATTTCTATTGACATACTGACAGGGTGTTAGTATAATACTCGAAGAATCGGAAAATTTAAGGAGGTGATTTAGGATGAGACGTTTATCGTTTATTGTTTTTGTGCTTATGATGATAGGGATTACTGGCTGCACCATGACTCAGAAGGGTGCGGGTATGGGAACAGCCCTTGGCGCCGGTACCGGAGCAATTATCGGACATCAATCAGGGCATGCCGCCGGAGGCGCTTTAATTGGTGGCGCGGTAGGCGGTTTAGGTGGCGCCTTAATTGGGGAATCTCAGGCGACAAAGTTCTGTCCTGTTTGCGGTGAAAGTTTCCCGGCTGACGTCAAGTACTGTCCTAAATGCGGAGCCGAACTTCAATATAAACAGAAATAAAACGTAAAAAGGAAGGGGGGATGTGAATGTCGTATCGATTATCTTTCTGGAAAGCGGTAGTAGTAGCTGCCGTAGTTATGGCTTTTGTCGGCACCAGCCATATTGTTTGGGCAGGGCCAAAGGGACAAGGTAACAAAGGTTATATGTATATCCGCCACGGGGAAGCCACTGTAAAAGCCCAAAAGAGATTGCGGGAAAAAGCGGCCATAAAGAAAGCTCGGCAGACAAGAGTAAGGAAACCGAAACCGCCAAAGATGAAATGGGTAAATATCCATTTTGAAACTGGCAAAGCAGATATAACTTCTCCGAATACATTTAAGCTTAACCGAGCGGCGCGTCTTTTGAAAATTAACGGGCAGAAAAAGGTTCTCATTATCGGTTCAGCCGACAGAAGAGGTTCTGACGAAAGTAATTATGCTCTCGGTTTAAAACGAGCGAATGCCGCCCAAAAGTATCTCATCAATCTGGGAATTGATGCCGGTAGACTCCAGGTAAAAAGTATTGGTAAAAAAGGAGCCTCGAAGGATCCCGGATTAGAAGCCCTGGCTCGAGATCGTTGTGCCAGATTCCAGATAATATTAGCCGGAAGAAAGAAGTAACCCCGTAGAGAAGATAAACAAGGAAGCGAATTCTATCAGATATTTTCGGCTTTTTAAGGGAGGGGATGCCTTTTTCTAACGGGAAGAATATGTGGAGTGACGTTTTCTTATAAATAAGCTAACAGCGAGGGTGTTCCTAAAATGGAGCACCCTCTTTTTTCCGTGTTTGCCAAAGTTTGGCCCCAGGTAGGTTTATTTTCTAAAATTTACGCCGCGCACTATAAATTTTTTGAATTATGGTTACCCAAAACAAAATCAAAATTGCCATTACTCTGGTTGTATTAGTCATTCTTGTTGGTACCGCTGGTTTTGTTCTTATTGAAGGCTGGCAGCCCTTAGATGCTCTTTATATGACCACCATTACTCTTTCTACGGTAGGTTTTAAAGAGGTTAACCAGCTCGGCCCGGCTGGCCGCATTTTTACTATTTTTCTTATCTTTTCAGGTTTGGGTGTTTTTGTTTTTGGTTTAACCGTGGTTAGTTCATTTATTCTCGAAGGTCATTTAGGCGGATTGGTAAGGAGGCACAGGATGGAGAGGAAAATTAAAGATATAAATAATCATTTTATTATCTGCGGGATGGGCGAGACAGGCAAGCACGTTTTGGAAGAATTTAAAAAGGCGCATGTTCCTTTTGTGGTTATCGAAAAAGACAGAGCGCAAATTGAGAAACTTGAAAGTTATCCTGAGGCGATATGTATCGAAGGGGACGCAACCGAGGACGAAGTTTTATCAAAAGCCGGTATTGAACGCGCCCAGGGGCTAGTTACTGCCCTTCCTCTGGATACCGATAATTTATTTGTTGTCCTTTCTGCCCGCCATATCAACCCGAACCTGCGTATTGTTGCCCGGGGCACCGACGAAGCCACTCTTTATAAAATGAAAAAAGCCGGAGCTAATAATGTTATCTCCCCCAATACCATCGGCGGCTTGCGCATGGCTTCAATCATGCTCCGCCCGACTGTGGTTGCTTTTCTTGACGTAATGTCAAGGGGAGAAAGCGATGTATCCCTGCGGCTGGAGGAGGTTAAGTTGCCGGCGGGGTCACACCTGGATAAGAAAAGTCTGAATGAGGCAAAAATCCCCCAGGAGACAGGACTAATGATTATTGCCATCAAAAAGAAGGGGGAACATTCCTTTATTTACAATCCTACTTCAAACACCACTCTTTCCGTCGGTGACACTTTAATTGTTTTAGGAAATCTAGAGCAGGTTGAAAAGATTCACCACTATATCGAAAGCTGATAAAGAGGGCCCAAAAAACTTGTGGGCGGGGTTAATTTTTTTCTTGCCTAAATTCCCGTCGCATGATAAAATCGAAAGTGGAGAAAAAGGAGGTGAGGAAGGATGGCCGAGAAGGTACTGAAGTGCGGAATTAAGAAGAAAGCCGGATATCTCTATTTTATAGATAAAAAAGGTGATATCTCCCGGGCAAAGATGGCTCGAGGCGGACAGAAGAAGAAAAAGAAAGCGAAAAAGAAAAAAAAGAAAAGATAGATTTATTATTTCCAGATATGTAAATGATAGAAATCCCCTACGGTGATTTTGCCGCAGGGGATTTTTTTATGATTTTTTTGACTTTCCGCTTTCTATATGCTATATTTTCTATGGTATTTATATACGGCTGGATAAAGGCAAATCCGCCGCAAGGCGGAGACGCAAAGCTACAGATTCTTGCTAAAGGCAAGGAAGTCTGAGTTACCTAGGATATAGGCGATTCAGCTTTTTTTTAATGAGCCCGTGACTTGTGGAGCGATCGCAAACATAAGTTACTGGACGAATTAATCCCCAGCGCTTAGATTTCGAAGAAATCTGCAGGGGGATAAATAGACAATTCGATTTGCTTGCCCCCATGAGCTCAGAGTCATAATTCCCCCGGTTTGATTTTTCCCTCCCCTGTTTTTTAAAACTCCTGATAAGAGAAAATTCTTGCTCTTTACTTTGGGATTTGATAAGATAAGCCACCTGCCAAGGCCCTGATGGCGCTTGATTTGGGAGTGGCTTGACCCGGGAGTAAGATTATGGCTGATATTATATCCTTTCGCGGGATTTATTTCAAACCCCAAAAAGAAAATAAACTTAAAAATGTTACCTGCCCCCCGTATGACGTGATATCCCCTAAAAGGCAGGAATATTTTTACCGTCTCCATCCACATAATGTCATTCGGCTCATTTTAGGCAGAAAGAAATCAAGCGACACCAAGGCCATCAATCGTCATAGCCGGGCGGCTAAATATTTCAAGGACTGGTTAAATACGGGGATTTTGGAAAAAGAAAAAAGTCCCTGTATTTATATTTATCGGCAGAAATACTCTTTTCAAAATAAAAGATACTCCCCGGTAGGGTTTATTGCCTTAAGCCGTCTTGAGTCCTGGCGGGAAAAAAAGATTTTGCCTCACGAGGTGATTTTTAGTAAATATAAAAATGACCGCCTCCAGCTCCTTCGGGCGAGCAAGGCCAACTTTGAATCCATTTTAGCCCTCTATCCCCATTCGGCCCGAATTGAAAAAATCCTCAGGAAGGGGATAGTTTCCCGCCCTTTTTTAAAGATTATTGATGAAGAAAAGGTGGAACACGCCATTTATCCTCTATCTAGCCTTAAGGAAATCTCGGTGATAAAAAAGGAGATGAAGAAAAGACCTTTATTTATTGCCGACGGCCATCATCGTTATCAAGCCGCCTTGAATTTCTCCCGGGAGGTAAACCGCTCTAAATCGCCCCCTAAATATAAAAAGGCCGATTATCTCATGGTTACCTTTATGGATATGGAAAGAAGCAAGCTGACTATTTTCCCCACTCATCGGATAGTTTCTAAACTCCCCCGTTTTTCGTCGAAAAGATTCTTGGATAGTTTGCGGCCGTATTTCCAGGTCGAAAAGGTTTCCTCGAAGATTTTTTACCAGCAGTTAAAGAAAGAAGCCGGGGGACAAACTGCCTTTGGCCTTTTTCTGGGGGGGGATAATTATTTTCTTATTAAACTAAAAACCCGTTTGGATTTAAAACGATTGATTAAAGAGAAAAAATCAACGGCCTGGAAAAAACTCGATGTGGCCATTTTGCATAAGTTAATCTTCGATAAGGTGTTGAAGGGGCGGGCAAATAATTACCTTTCTTATACCCGCAGCGCCAAAGAAGCCGAGAGAAAGGTAAAAACCGGGCAGGCAAAAATGGCTTTTTTCCTTAATCCGACAAAAATCGAAGATATTCAATCTATTGCCTCTCGCGGGGAACGAATGCCGCCCAAATCCACTTATTTTTACCCCAAGCTTCGTTCCGGCTTGATAATGAGAGAAATCGACGGCTAAAAAGGAGTCCAAGCATGCATAGAAAAATATTGATGATACTTTTAATTTTCATCCTGTCCAATTTTGTCCCTTGCGGAAGTTCCTTCTCGGAGGAAATTAGCCGCCATCAGGCAAAACAAATAGAAAGAT
Source organism: uncultured bacterium (assembly GCA_964506785.1). Classification (GTDB taxonomy): domain Bacteria; phylum CAZDME01; class JAYEMH01; order JAYEMH01; family JAYEMH01; genus CAZDME01. The sequence goes on from CAZDME010000001.1 coordinate 52,513, forward strand.
ATTACCGGAAGGGGCAGTCTTTTTACCAGAGAGGTGAATACAAAAGAGCCGAGGGGTTTTTCCGAAAAATTTTGAAGCTCTATCCGGAAGATCAAGTTGCCAGGGAGTATCTTAAGGAAATAAATACAACTATCAAGCAGAGAAAAAAGGCCAAGGAGGAAAAAAAGGCTGAGTTGTTACGAAGAAGAAGGCAGGGAAAAGAAGAGAAAAAAGAGAATAAGGATTTAAAGCATTATCGAAAAAGGCAAAAGAAAAAAGAGGGTGAAACAAAAACTGAACTGCAGAAAAGGGAATGGAAAGAAGAGAGGGAAAGGAAAAAGGAAGAAGCCCGGAGAAGAAATCAGGAGGAGAGGATTGCCCGGAAGATAAAGCAGGAGATAAAAAAGCTGGAGAAGGAAAAAAGGGCGAGAATAAAGGAGATAGAAAAGGAGAGGGCGAAGAAAGAAAGAGAAATGATCCGCCAGGAGAAGAAACTCCTTCGGGAAAAGAAACGTTTTGAAAAGAGAGAGGTATCTTTTAAGCAGAAGGAAAGAGAAGAGATTAATCTGGCTCAGATAAAGGGGAAAAAGGAGCGGGAAGAGAAAAAAGCGGAAAAAAACCGCAAAATAGAGGCTAAAAAGGCGGAGAAAAAGAGAAAAATTGAAGAAAAAAGGCTATCCAGGGAACAGAAGATAGAGGCAAGAAGAAAGGCTAAAGCAGAAAAAAAGGCTCAGGCTAAGGTTGAGGCTGAGGAGAAAAGAAAGGTTCGGCTGGAAGCTAAAGCAAAGAGAAAGGCAGAAATAGAGGCAAGAAGAAAGGCTAAGGCTAAGGCAAAGAGGAAAAGAGCTGAAGAGAAGAAAGCGGCTAAGTTGGCCAGGGAACAAGAGCTAGAGGCGAAGAAACAGGCCAAGATTGAAGCAAGAAGAAAGGTTCAGGCCGAGGTTGAGGCTGAGAGGCAGGCCGAGCTAGAGGCAAAGGAAAAAAGAAAAACAGAAAGAGAAGCAGAAAGAAAGGCCAAGACTGAGGCTAAGGCTGAAGCAAAGAGGAAAAGGCGTGAAGAAAAAGAAACTGCCAGATTATCCAGAGAAAAAGAAAGGAAAGAAAAGAAAGAAGCTGAACGTTTGGCCTCTGAGGAAGCCTTAGCGGCTAAGAAACTGGCGCGGGAAGAAGCCAGACAAAAAAGGCTTGAGCGTATCCAGCGGCGTAAAGAAGAAAGAGAAGCTCAGATAAAAAAGGAAAAAGAGGAAAAAGAAAAAGCCCGGGAAGCCAAAAAAGCGGAAAAAAAGGGGGAAATAGAAGCCAAAAAGGCTGAAAAAAAGAGAAAAATTGAAGAAAAAAGGTTAGCCAGAGAGAAAAGAAAGGCTGAAAGGGAAGCAGAAAGAAAGGCCAAGACTGAGGCTAAGGCTGAGGCAAAGAGGAAAAGAGCTGAAGAGAAGAAAGCGGTTAAGTTGACCAGAGAAAGGGAGATAGAGGCGAAGAAAAAGGCTGATGCAGACAAAAAAGCTCAGGCTAAGGCTGAGGCTGAGGAAAAAAGAAAGACTCGGCTAAAAGCTAGGGCAAAAAGAAAAGCCGAAAGAGCAATAAAGAAAAAGGTTATTGCGACTAAGGCGGAGGAGGAAAGACAAGAGCTTGAAGAAAAAGAGACCGTAAGACAGGCAGAAATAAAGGAACAAGCTGAAACTTTAACGGTTGAAACTTTAGCGGAAGAGAAGGACTTACAAAAAGAACAAGTAATCCGGGAGGAAGCCAGGCAGAGAAGGATTGAGGGTATAATTAGCCAGGTAAAAGAACAAAAAGAAAAAGAGATAAAAAAGCAGTCTCAAGAAGCCAAGAGAGCGGAAAAAGAGAGAAAAAAAGAGGCCAAAAGGCTGGCTAAAGAGAAAAGGGAAACAGAAAGAAAGGCTAAGGCTGAGGCAAAGAAAAAGAAGCTTGAAGAAAAAGAAGCAGCCAAGATAGCCAGAAAACAGGAAATAGAGGCAAGAAGAAAGGCTAAACTTGAGGCCAGGGCAGAAAAAAAAGCTCAGGCTAAGGTTGAGGCTGAGGAGAAGAAAAAGCCTGAGGCTAAAGTTGAGGAAGCATCTGATAAAAAGGTCATAGATCCCGGCAGAAAAAGCCGGGAAGAAATCTGGGAAGATATTTATCGCCAGGCCAGGAAAAAGGAACTCTTGGAGATGAAAAAAAGAGAAACATTTATCAAGCGCCTGGAGGGGAAAAAGGAGGCCCAGAGAGAAAAGCGGGCTTTAAATAAGAAGAAAGCCGCCAGCTATTTTCAGAAAGGTTTAGAATACTACCAGGCCGGAAAAACTTTACAGGCGGTTGAACTCTGGGAGAAGGCTTTAAAGTTGGATTCTGAGGATAAAAAGATAAAAAGAAGACTAAAGAAAGCCAGGCGGGAACTTAAAAAGAGGTCCCTCCAAAAAGAAGAGACCTCAGATGAATAAAAGAAAGGGAGCATTCTTTCGCCTTCAAGGCTTCCGAGTCGGCCGCCTTTTTATCATTTGGAGAATGAGGGGATAAAAGGCGAAGAGAACTGCTCCCAAACAAATCGAAATTATCATTAAGAAACTTTTACTGACAAGAAATTGGAAGAAAAGAATCTGAAAAGTTATCTTACCTTTATTCTGGAAAAGAACAATAATGGTTAAAAAGATAAGGAGAACGAGAAAAATTATTTTAAAATCTAACCGGCTCAGCCAGGAAGGCTGCTCAATCCCTTTCATGAGTAGGAAGTAATGTATCAGATTTGAATTTAGATGTCAACAAAAATTTTTAAATTTTTTAATATTTATCCCGGCGATCATGCTCGAAAAAATTTCCCCTTTAGTCAGATTCCCCTTGACAAAATTTTTGGGTTTGCTAAAATATAATTGTTGAGTAATTTGATAAACTTAGTCAACTTTAGGGGAAATTTAGACAATGCGAATTTCGGCTAAAGGGAGATACGGCTTAAGGGCTCTTTTTGACTTAGCATTGAACTATGGGCAGGGTCCCATTCTTATCAAAGATATTGCCAGGCGGCAGATTATCCCTGAGGCCTATCTGGAACAAATATTTTTATCTCTGAAAAAAGCTGGCCTGGTAAAAAGCCTCCGGGGTGCCTACGGCGGATATCTTCTCGCCCGGGAACCTCAAGGGATAAATATAAAAGAGATAATGGATATTTTGGAAGGAGCTGATCCGGTAGTCCCCTGTTTAGAAAATGCCCAGGTTTGTTCGTTGTTTAAGGATTGTCTGCTCAAAGATTTCTGGGAGGAACTCGGCCAGGCTCAAAACAGCCTGATGGGCAGAATTACCTTAGCTGACTTGGTCAGGAAAAAGACCTTACGGCGGCAAGAACTGGCACCCCCCGTTTATAACATTTAAACCATAAACCTCCCTCGCACAGGTGGAGACATAAGAAAGGACTAATGGTTAAAGGGATTGCTCAGGACATAACCAAACTAATCGGCCAGACTTCCCTGGTCAGGCTTAACCGATTAACTCAGGGTCTCTCGGCTTTTATTCTTTGTAAGCTTGAATTCTTTAATCCCGGCGGCAGTATTAAAGACCGGATAGGCCTTTTTATGATTGAAGCGGCCGAAAAAAAGGGATTGATTAATAAAGAAACTATTATAATCGAACCGACCAGCGGCAATACCGGCATTGCCTTGGCCCTGGTTTGTGCCTCAAGAGGGTATCATTTAATCCTGACTATGCCGGAGAATATGAGTAAGGAGCGTCAGAAACTCCTGAAATTTCTTGGCGCAGAGTTAATTTTGACTCCGGCTGATAAAGGGATGGCCGGGGCTATAGAAAAAGCCAGGAAGCTTTTAGAAAAATATCCCCGGGTTTTTATGCCCGACCAATTCAGCAATCCGGCTAATCCGGAAATTCAGCGTTTAACCACGGGCGAAGAAATCTGGCAGGATACTGAAGGCCAGGTAGATATTCTTGTCTCCGGGGTGGGCACCGGCGGGACAATTACCGGGGTCGCCGAACTGCTTAAAGAGCGTAAGCCCGAGGTTGAGATTGTGGCCGTTGAGCCTGATAAATCCGCTGTTCTTTCCGGCGGCAGAGCGGGTTCGCATCAGATTCAAGGGATAGGGGCCGGATTTATCCCCAAGGTCTTGAGGCGCGATTTGATTGATGAAGTTATGCCGGTTAGCGAAGAAAAGGCTTTCACTATCGCCCGGCGCTTAGCTAAAGAGGAAGGGATTCTATCAGGTATTTCCTCCGGGGCGGCCCTCTGGGTGGCCATGGAAGTAGCCGGACGGGCGAAGAATAAAAATAAGATGATTGTGGTCATTCTGCCGGATAGCGCCGAGCGGTATCTCAGCACTAATTTATTTGACGAAACTTAAAAACAGGAAAGGAGGCAACATGTCAACAACATGGGATCGGGTAAAAGAAGGATTGGATAAGGCCCTGGAGATTACCCGCAAATCAGCCAAGATTATTACCATTAAAGCCGGGGAAACCGCCAAGATTACCAAACTGAGCGTGGAATCGATGACCCTGGAGCACCAGATGTCCAAGAAATTTGCTGAGTTAGGCAATACGACCTATCAACTGATTAAAACTAAGAAAGAGGAAAATCTTTCCGAACAGCTCAAAGTAAAGAAGATAGTTGAAGATATAAAGAAGCTGGAAAGCCAGCTTAACAAAACCCACAAAGCCCTGGAAGCTGAAAAGAAGAAGAAATAGTAGTACTAGAAACTTTGATTCAAATTTGCTTTTTTAAGTCTCCATATGCTATACTTTCCATGGTTTTTTTCAAAAAAGGAAAGGTTTTATGGGGAAACTTTCCAGAATTTTTAAGGTTTTTATTGGTTGTTTAATTCTTTTTGTTAGTTTGCTTGTCATTATTGTTTCTCCCTCCGCCACGGCCAATGATTATGCCGATAAATATCCTGCCAATTTCCGTCTTTCCGAAGATATCTCCCGTCTTTCTAATTGGATAAAGCCTCGCTATTATTACCAAATGAGCCTGCGTTGGAGCGGTATCCCGGGGGCCACAGGTTATGAAATAGAGATGTATAGTAGCCATTGGCTTTCCAGAGATGCCTATGGCAACTATTCTGGATTAGGCCCTGGTTTTCGGACGACTAGAAAGACAGGAACTGCTGTATCTTTTGAGACCTTTTTAACCGGGGAAAAAGATAGAGAATATGATATCGAAGAACTGCGCCAGGAAGCGTGGTGGCGGAAAATTGTCCGGGCGACGACCTCTCAGAGAATCAGTGTCCGCGGCCGAACCCTCTTTGGCTGGAATCCTTATTCCGGAGGTCCGGGGAAACCCTTTAGCAATTGGTCTTCCTACGGTTATACTGAGTATGAAGAAGAAGAGGAAAAAGGAAATCACGGCCAGCCCAAAGATGAAAAAGCCAGTGCCGGAGGCGACCCTATCAACCTGACCAACGGCAATCTTTTCTCTACCACCCCGGAGTTTTCGATTTCTACCCGGGGCTTGCCTTTGGAGGTTTCCCGGACTTATAACAGCCGTTCTACTTATAACGGGCCGCTGGGTTATGGCTGGACCCACAGCTTTAATTTAACTTTAGAAGAAGACCCATATAACCCAGAGAACGGAGCCTGGTATTATCTTTTCTTGCGACGGGGAGACGGACGCGCTCTTTATTTTCAGCGTTTAATGGACGGCAGTTTTATCGGACCGCGTGGTGATTTTTCTACCTTAGTCGAAGAAACTGATGGAAGCTACCTTCTTCAGGAAAAACATGGCGTTCTTTCTCAGTTTAATGCCGAAGGAAAGATTGTTTCCATGTCCGACCGCCAGGGTAATGAAACAACCTTTACCTATGATGTTGAGGGAAGGCTTATTGAAGTTATCGGCCCGGCCGGAAGGGTAATTTCCCTTAGCTATAATGTAAACAGCAAAATCAGTCAAATTATTGACCCCGCCGGGCGCACCTATAGCTATGCCTATGATGGCGAAGATAATTTAGTCCAGGCAACCGATCCCCTGGGTCAGATTACCACCTATAATTATGATGAAAATCATAACCTTACCTTTATTACCTATCCGGACGGCACCCATACCTATTTTTCTTATGACGATAACGACCGGGCTACGGCCACCTGGAATGACGGCGATAACCAGAAAGTCAACCTGGTTTATGATACGGAAAATAGAGCCACCCAGATAACCGACGCTCTAGGCAGAACCACCACCTATATCTATAATTACGACCATCAGATTACGGCAATTATTGACCCTGAGGGAAGCGAAACTAAATATGTTTATGACGGAGCTAATCTCACCTGTACTTCTATAACCAATGCCTTGGGAAGAATTTTACAGTTCAGCTATGATGAAAAAGGCAATCTCCTTAGTTCGGTGGATGCCTTAGGCAATACCACCACCTATACTTACGAACCGAATTATAATTTCTGTACCGGTATTATTGACCCTCTGGGCCAGACGACAAATTTTATTTATGAGGCCGCCGGAAATCTTATTGAAACAGTCGATGCCTTAGGTAATAGCTCACATTTTTCTTATGATACCTATGGAGAGCTTATCTCTTTTACTAATCCTAAAGGGTCAAGTACCCAGTACGGCTATGATACCTATGGAAATTTGCTTCAGGTTACTGATGCTTTAGGTAATATTCAGGAGATGAGTTATGATATCCTGGGCAATTGTCTTTCCATAAAAGACCGCCGGGCAAATATTACCCAATATAATTATGATTTGCTCAATCGTCTCACTCAGCACATCTTACCCGATGGTAATACCATAAATTACACCTATGACCCGGTAGGAAATTGCACCTCGGTTACTAATCAGTTGGGCGAGACCTATACTTATCAGTATGATGCCGTTGACCGTTTGACTGGCCTTACCGATTCTTTAGGAAATATAACTGTCTTTGGCTACGATTTGGTTGGGAACCGCACGGTGATTACCGATGCTCAAGGAAAGATAACTAACTTTAGCTATGATAGTCTCAACCGTTTGATTAAAGAGACTTCTCCTTTGGGAAACGAAACCAGCTACCTTTATGATGTTTTAGGGAATGTAATTTTACTCACTCAGGCTGGCGGCCAAGAAATAAATTATCAATATGATGAAAATAATCGTCTCATTCAAATTACCTACCCTGACGGGGAAACCATTTATTATCTTTATAATGCTACTGGGCAGTGCATAGAGATTACCTCTAGTGGCGGCGAGATAGATACCTTTTCCTATGATGCCCTGGGGAGATTGCTTCAGCTTGACCGGGGTAATGGCGGTGATTCAATTAGTTATGCCTATGATAGCTTAGGTAGTCGCCTGGCGATGATTGACCAGAATAACGGACAGACACTTTATCAGTATGATGTCCTCGGCCGTTTGGTTGAGCTTTCTAACCCAGAGGGTGAGATAACTCAATATATTTATGATGCCGAAGGAAATGTAATTGAGTTATCCCGGGCGAATGGCAGCCGGACGATTTACACCTATGATAATTTAAATCAATTAGTTAAATTAGAAAATCTATCTTCAAGCGACCAGCTTCTTTCAAGCTTCCAATATGAATATGATGCCGCCGGCAGAAAAATAAAAGAGATTGATTCAGACGGCGCTACCATTGCCTATACCTATGATTCCTCCGGAAGGTTGATTGAAGAGAGAAAATACGAAATTGTTGATGAGGAAGAAAGAGAAATTTATGCCCGCATTTATACCCTGGATGCTTTAGGAAATGTGCTTGAGGAAACTTCTCATCAAGGTGAGCTAAAGGAAGAAGAGGGCGGATGGACTTGGTTAAAAGGAAATAATAGCGCCTTTACTTTTGCCTCCCTTGTTTTTAAGAAAAATTATCTACTTCTTGCTTCTAACAGTTTAAATTTTAGCTGGCGAAATAAAAAAAGGCCTCTACTTAGAATTATTGAAAATTATAGAGAGAAAGTAAGAAGGCTTTGTAGAAAAATAAAGGAAATTTCTAAAAGGCCCAACCAGAGGCATTGTAAGATAAAAAAAGCCAGAAGAGCCTGGAAGAAATATCGCCATTATTGTTGGGAAAAACGTTGGTGGCGTCGGTTTTGGAAAGGTAAGAAAAAAGATATCTGGGAAATTACTAAGACCAAAACAAGCTATATTTACGACGCCGAAAATCGTCTTCTTTCATACGAGGAGATAAGCTTGGATACTGATGAACTTCTTTCTACCGGGCAATATAATTATGATGCCAATGGCAACCGATTTGAGAAAATAAAAGAAATTTACGGTCAGGGAGATTCGGGAAGCGAAAAAGCCATTGAGACTTGGGTCTATCAGTATGATTATGAAAATAGGCTAAAAAACGTTCTGAAAAATGGAGAGGCAGTGGCTAACTATTTTTATGATGCTTTGGGCAAACGGATTCAAGCAGAAGAAGGGGGAGAAATAAACAAATTTTATTATGACGGACTATTAGCCATTTTAGAGCGAGACAGCGACGGGGAGGTAGTATCTTTCTACACCCGCGGCCTGGATTTAGGCGGCGGAATCGGCGGCATAATCAGCACCAAAAATTTGCACCTCGTAGGTGCAAGTTTTTTTCATTATGATGGACGGGGAAATGTGATAGAATTAAGCGATGAAGCCGGTGTCTCCCAGGCAAGCTATA
>CAZDME010000002.1:0-52864 GCA_964506785.1 uncultured bacterium
TGTTTCTATTTTGATTAAGCTGGGTTCTCCGGGGGCAGTTTTTTATAAACAGGAAAGGGTCGGTCAGGATGGGAAAAAATTTTTAATATACAAATTCCGCACGATGACAACGGATGCTGAAGCGCAAACCGGGCCGGTCTGGACAAAGGCAGATGACAAGCGACGGACGAAAATAGGAAAATTTTTACGCCGCCTTAATATCGATGAATTACCGCAACTCTTTAACGTCTTAAAAGGCGATATGAGTCTGGTCGGCCCCCGCCCGGAGAGGCCTTATTTTGTCGGCCAATTTAAAGAGGATATTCCCCGCTATATGGTCCGCCATAAGATTAAATCCGGGCTGACTGGCTGGGCCCAGGTTAATGGATTACGCGGCGACACCTCGATTAAAGAGCGGACTAAATATGACCTTTTTTATGCCGAGAACTGGTCTATCTTTTTTGATATCAAAATTTTGTTGCGGAGTATCCTGGCGATAAAAAATGCCTGTTGATAATAAGTTGATGAGTAAATCCCGTTAGAAAGGATGAGTCCCGTTAACGGAAACCCCGTTTTAGGATTCAGGAGGTGTTGGTTAAGTGTCGATATATCGATTGATTCCTTGTCGCAGGGGCCTTCTGAGCAGTTTGCCCTTGGTTTTTGCGGTTTTCTGCTGTGGCGCACGTCGATAGTCGTTGAGATTCACTGCCAGGCTATATTGCTGCCGTACATACTTAAGGAGTTCGTATCGCCGTGGGCTGGGCACTAAGAATATTCTGTTATTCATAAAGCGTTATCTGAAAAATAGTTTTTGGTTCTGGGATGAAATATTCAGGGATGACCAAAGAAGAACTTTAGTAAAAGGAGATTATGGATAGGAAAAAAATAATTGCTTTTTGTGACCGCTGGATTATCAGGTTTTTCTATGTATTGGTTATTGCGATACCTTTTTCCCGGGCAATAATTGAAATTGCTTCGACTTTAATCATTCTGGCCTGGTTAACCAAGAAAATTCTGGAAAAAGACCTGAGTATCCCTTATACCCCGGTTTCCCTTCTCCTGGGTATATTTGTCTTGGTTAATATCCTTTCCATATATAACACTACCTTTGGCTATGCAGGCATCCAGGGTTTAAGCAAAATTTTTCAATATTTACTGCTTTTCCTTATCGCCATCGATTATATGGATAAGCCTTCTTTCTTTGAAAGGGTAATCTATTTAAGTTTGATTGTTTCCGGTATCATTGCCATAGATGGGGTAATTCAGTACTTTTTGGGTTTTGATTTGATTCGTCACCGAAATATGGGTATAGTCGATGGGAAAAATAGAATGACCGCTTCTTTTGAACATCCCAATGACTTCGGGGCATATTTAACATTGATTATTCCCCTTTTCATAGGGGTGGCTATTTTTGGAAAAATGAAAAAGAAGGCCAGATTTCTTTATTTTGCCGCCATCAGCTTACTTTTTATTTGTCTGGCCTTAACCTATTCCCGCGGAGCTTGGATTGGGGTGCTGGCCGGGATAGTCTTTTTAAGTTTGGTGAATAAAAGGCGGCTGGTCCCGATAATTTTTTTATTATTCCTAATCAGCTTGTTTTTTATCCCCTCTTCTTTCCAAAACCGGGCGAAAGAAATCTTCGCCTTAAAAAACGGTTCCAACCAGGAAAGGATTATGATTTGGCAAGGAGCGATAAAAATGATAGAGGTCCATCCTATTATTGGCCACGGTGTTAATACCTTTTGTGTAAATTACCCTAATTATAGCCTGCCCGAAAGTAACGGCCGCTGGTATGCCCATAATTGCTACCTGCAGATGGCAGGTGAAATCGGCCTGTTAGGTTTGTCAGTCTTTCTGATGACAATGCTGGGACTTTTTATTAATCGCCTCAGGGCATTAAAACGTTTAAGGGATGGGAATAGAAAGGTGATGTTAGCCGGAATTTTAAGCGGCCTTTTTGGTTTTTTAATTCACAGCTTTGTTGATACTAATTTTTACAGTTTACCTTTGGCGGTGGCTTTTTGGTTTTTTTGCGGATTAGCGATAGGGACTGCCAAATTAGAGAGAAAAAATGCGCTTTAATCCTCAAGGTTTGGCTACTAGTATCGGCAGTCTGCCTCATCTAGATGAAAGAGAGGCGGCGGAAATTGTCTTAAAAGAATTTCCCCAGATTCCCGCTTGGCCTCAACTGCCCAAAAGGAATTTCTATGAAGATATGAGAACTCAGTTTTCTCAAGGTTTGCCCGGGATTGTCTGTAGCCCTGAGACAGGAAAATTTTATTTTGACACCAGCCATGGGTTAGATGAAAAATTAGGAGAGTTCTATCAGCAATATCTTGCCGGAAATATGGATTATTTTGCCATCAGCCGGGAATATGCCGCTGGGTTCTACAGCTTCATCGAGCTTCTGGAAAAAGGTGCGGCTGATGGTTGGATTTATCTTAAAGGGCAAGTTACCGGGCCGATCAGCTTCGGGCTGGCAACCACTGATGAAAAAAAACGGGCCATCATTTATCGGGAGGAATTTGTCGATATCTTAACCAAACAGGCAGTGATGAAAGCCAAGTGGCAGATTAAAAAGTTAAAGGAGTTTTCCTCTCAGCTGATTATTTTTATCGATGAGCCATACCTGGCTTCTTTCGGGTCGGCGTATATAAACCTGGATAGGAAAATCTTAGTTGAAAGTTTACAGGAAATTATAGCCTCTATCCAGAAAGGCGGGGCTCTGGCGGGTATTCACTGCTGCGGTAATACCGATTGGTCTTTACCTCTTTCGACCACAATAGATATCTTGAGTTTCGATGCTTTTGAGTTTATTGGAAATTTGGCGCTTTATGCCGATAAACTAAAGGAGTTTCTCGGACGCGGCGGAGTCCTATCCTGGGGAATAGTCCCGAGCAGGAATATCGGCGATGAGAGCTTAAAAGTCGAATCGATTTCGGCAAAATTGGAAAGCGGATTCCAACTCTTGGCTAAAAAGGGAATAAATACTGAGATTCTCAGGAAGTCGTGTCTGCTTACCCCCAGCTGCGGCACGGGAAGTTTAAATGTAGCCATGTCAGAGAAAATTTTGAAAGCGACCAGATTAATTTCAGAAAATTTCCGGAAGAAATATTGAAATGGCTAAATTCAAGTTAGTTTCTAAATTTAAGCTTCAAGGCGACCAAAAAGAAGCGGTAAATAAACTCTCTGAGGGAGTCTTAGCCGGGAAGAAACATCAGGTGCTCTTAGGGGTGACCGGTTCGGGGAAAACCTTTACCGTGGCCAATGTTATTCTGCGCCTGGGAAAGCCGACGCTGGTAATTTCGCATAATAAAACCCTGGCCGCCCAGCTTTTTAGCGAATTCAAACAATTTTTCCCCCATAATAGGGTGGAATATTTCGTCAGCTATTACGATTATTATCAACCCGAGGCTTATGTTCCGCAAACAGATACCTATATTGAAAAAGATGCCTCAATCAATGATGACATCGACCGGCTCAGGCTTTCGGCCACCAGCGCCTTGTTAGAATCCGATGATGTCATCATTGTGGCCAGTGTTTCCTGCATTTATGGCATTGGCGCGCCGGAGGACTGGCAGAAGTTAGGCTTGAAGCTAAAGTGCGGCAAAAAAATTTCGGAAGACGAGTTGATTCAATATTTAATCGATTTGCAGTATGAACGTAACGATTATGATTTTTCCCGGGGGAAATTCCGCCGGCGGGGAGAAGCGGTAGAGATCTGGCCGGCTTATCGAGAGGAAGGCCTGCGCCTGGAATATAAGAATGATGAAATCAAGCGAATGGTTATTTTTAATCCGCTAACCGGAAAGGTTTCTCGCAAGATTGCTGATTTAACCTTGTTTCCCGCCAAGCATTTTGTTATCCCTCATTCCCGGGTAGAGACGGCTTTGGCGGCTATCAAAAAAGAATTAAAGGAAAGATTAACCGATTTAAAAAGTAAAAACAAATTATTAGAGGCGCAGCGCTTAGAGATGCGGACTAACTATGATTTAGAAATGCTGAAAGAACTGGGTTACTGCCCGGGAATAGAAAATTATTCCCGGCATTTAAGCGGCCGGCGGCCGGGACAGCCTCCGTATAACCTGCTTGATTATTTTCCCAGAGATTATCTTTTGGTCATCGATGAATCGCATGTCACTATTCCGCAGCTTCGAGGTATGTATGAAGGTGACCGCTCCCGCAAGGAAACCTTGGTCGAATTCGGCTTTCGGCTTCCTTCCGCCTTGGATAATCGGCCCTTAAATTTTGCTGAATTTGAAAAAAAAATTGACAAGGTAATCTATGCTTCCGCTACTCCCGGAGATTATGAGCTTCGTCTGGCCAGAGAAATAGTCGAGCAGATTATCCGGCCTACCGGACTTCTTGACCCGAAAATAATAGTGAAACCGGCTAAAAATCAAATCGATGATTTAATAGGACAAATCCGCCAGCGGGCAAAAAATAAAGAAAGGGTTCTGATTACGACTTTAACCAAGCGGATGTCCGAGGAGTTAAGCGATTATTTGGCTGAAGTGGGGGTTAAGGTGCGGTATCTTCATTCAGAAATCGAAACTATCGAAAGGATGGAAATCCTTAAGGGTCTCAGACGGGCTGAATTTGATTGCTTGGTGGGGATAAATCTTTTGAGAGAGGGATTGGATCTGCCTGAGGTATCGCTGGTGGCAATCCTTGATGCCGACAAAGAAGGTTTCTTGAGGTCTTACCGCTCCCTGATTCAGGTGGCTGGACGGGCGGCCAGAAACGCCGGCGGGGAAGTAATCATGTATGCGGATAAACCGACACCTTCAATGATTCAGGCGATAAAGGAAAGTGAGCGCCGGAGGAAGAAACAAACCGCTTTTAATAAAAAACACGGCATTACCCCGAGGACAATAGATAAAGCCATCCAAGAAGGGATAGAATCCTTAACTAAAGCTAAGAATTATGGTTTTTCCCTGGTGAGAGAAAAACGGGAGCGTTATTCATCTTTAAAGAGGGCGCAGGTTGTCGGAGAGTTGAGAAGGCAGATGAAAATTTCGGCAGAGAACCTTGAGTTTGAAAAGGCAGCACTTTTAAGGGATGAAATCCGGGAGCTGGAACGTATAGGGAAAGGAAAGTTATACAAAAGAGGGGCGAGAAAACGAAATAACATGATAGCGAGATAACGGAATAACGGTTTTATGAAGCTGCAAGTACAAGACAAAGATTTAATTCAATTGGCTTTGCGGGAGGATACCTGCCGGGGAGATCCGACTACGGCTTCATTGATTGATAGAGGGAAAACGGCCCGGGCTTTAATTTTTGCCCGAAGCCAGGGGATTATTTCCGGACTATATTTAGCCAAGACGGTTTTTAAAACTTTAGATCCCAGGGTAAAATTCAGGCTTTTGGTCCCAGAAGGCAGTTTGGTTAAGGTTGATACGGCGGTTGCGGACATTAAAGGGAAAGCCAGAAGTTTATTCAAAGGAGAAAGATTAGCCTTGAATTTTATCCAGCACTTATCAGGGATATCAACTACCACTTTCCAATTCGTTATTAAGGCAAAAAATACATCGATTAAAATTACTGATACGAGAAAAACTATACCTGGCCTGCGGCATTTAGAGAAATATGCGGTTAGAATGGGCGGAGGGGTTAACCACCGAACTACCTTAGGGGATTTCATTTTGATTAAAGATAATCATTGGCGGTTCCTTCCTGAAGATTCTTTGGCTGAAGGAGTGAAAAGGATTCGGAAAAGAAAACCCGAATTAGAAATAGAGGTAGAGGTTAAAAAAATCCCCGAATTAAAAAAAGCTTTAGAGGCCGAGGTAGATGTTATTTTACTTGATAATATGGATTATGCTTTACTCAAGAAATCGGTGAAATTGATTGAGAATTGGCGGAAGGTGAAGAAAAGGAGGAGACCTCTCATTGAAGTGTCCGGCGGGATAAATCCGGATAATTTCAATCAGCTTATTCCTTTGAGGATTGATCGGGTATCTATCGGCGCTTTAACTCATTCGGCACCGGCTTTTCCGGCAGATATGGAAATTATAAATGAATAAGTTCGGCAGGCGAATCCATCGGTATGAAAGTGTTTCTTCGACCAATGATCTGGCCCGTGCTTTAGCGGATAAAGGAGAACCTGAAGGGACAGTCGTTTTAGCCGATGAACAGAAGCGAGGCCGAGGAAAATGGCGGCGGGTTTGGATTTCCCCCCAGGGTGAAGGTATCTGGATGTCACTGATTCTTCGCCCCAAGCTTAAGCCTGAAGATACGGCAAAAATAACCCTGATGACGGCCGTGGCTATAGTTAAGGCTTTAGACAAACAATTAGGAATTAAAGCCAGGATTAAATGGCCGAATGATATTTTAGTCAAAGGGAAAAAAATTGCCGGGATTCTTACGGAGATGAAAACCGAAAAAGCAAAGGTGAAATTTGTTATTGTCGGAATCGGAGTGAACACAAATATCGATTTTAGTAAATTCCCCGAAGAATTAAGGGGAGGCATAACCTCAGTAAAAAAGGAATATTTGCGGCAGTTTTCGCCGGAAAGATTAATGAAAGAAATCCTTAGGGAGATGGAATTTTGTTATTCTCTTTTCAGGGAAGAAGGGTTCTCGCCTATTAGAGAAGAATGGAAAGGGTATTCGGCAACTTTAGGAAAGCAGATTGAAGCGCGTTATCACGGAGAAAAGGTTTTTGGCCAGGCGGTTGGTCTGGGTGAAACAGGCACCCTTCTTTTAAGAAGGGATAGCGGGATAATAGACGAACTGTCTGGAAGCGATATTCACATAGTAGATAGCACTCACTAGACAGTAATCGGCGCTTTTATTTTCCGCCCGGCAGTAATCAGTTTTAGTGTCTATTCTACGAAGGGAAAAAGATGCTATTAGCCATTGACATTGGAAACAGCAATATAAATCTCGGAATTTTTGAAGAGGGTAAACTCAAAAAGAAAGAAAATTTACCGGTTAATTTAAAGTGGGGTAAAGAGCAGTACCTATCCTTACTGGATAAATTCTTAGCCTCGGCGGTTTTTGAAAAAGCTAATATCACCTCGGTTGTTATTGCTTCAGTAGTGCCGTCCTTGACGGATATATTTAGAGAAGCATCTTCGGCTAATTTTGGTTTTGACCCTACCATAGTGAATTCAGACCTGGTTCTGGGCATACGGATAAACTTTGATAATCCAGAGGAAATCGGGGCCGACCGTTTAGCCAATGCGGTGGGCGTAAACCATTTTTTCCCTCATCAATCAGTTATTGCCGTTGATTTCGGGACAGCGATTACCTTTGATGTCCTCGATGAGAAAAAAGGTTATATCGGCGGGGTGATTGCACCGGGGATAGGCATGGTTGAACAGGCCCTTTGTGAAAAAACGGCTTTGCTTCCTCAAATCGAATTGGTTAAACCGGCAAGTATTTTGGGAAGGAATACCGAAGAAAGTATGCAGGCAGGCGTCTATTATGGTATGGTCGGTTTGGTTGAGACGATTCTCGAAAAGTTGATTAAGACCTTTCAAGGAAAGCTTATGGTTATTGCCACCGGGGGCTGGGCTTATTTAGTAGCCAGTCAAATCAGCCGGATTAAAAAGATTGAGCCGGATTTAACCCTTTACGGCCTCTGGAAAATTAATGAATTGAACAAAAGATGAAAAAAAGAAGAAGGATGATGGGCGGTTTAAAAAAGGAGGGAAAAAAATGGGTATGTGGGTAGGTCGGAGTCGTAAAGCCCGGCGATGTTATGGATTTGATGAAATTTCTTTGGTGCCTGGAGAGGTGACGATTAATCCTAATGAGGTAAATACGAGCTGGCAGTTAGGTTCGATTCGTGTTGAGGTGCCGATAATGGCCGCGGCTATGGATGGAGTAGTTGATGTAAAAATGGCTATCGCCATGGGGAAATTAGGCGGCTTAGCCGTATTGAACTTAGAAGGGGTCCAGACCCGCTATGAGAAACCCGATGAGGTAATTTCCCAAATTGTTAATGCTGCTCCAGAGGAAGCTACCCGCTTGGTACAGGGGATTTATTTAAAGCCGATAAAAGAAGAACTTATTTCCGTCCGGATTAAAGAGATTAAGAAGGCGGGGATTCCGGCGGTTGTCTCCGCTATTCCTCAGCGGGCGGAAAAATTTGGGAAAATTGCCGAAAAAGCCGGAGCCGATATTTTTGTTGTCCAGTCAACGGTGACCACGGTTGAACACATATCCTCAGAGTATAAAAGCCTTGACTTTGAAAAGTTTTGTAAAGATATGTCGATTCCAGTTATCGTCGGGAATTGTGTTACTTATAAAGCGGCACTGGGATTAATGAAGACCGGGATTGCCGCGCTATTAGTCGGAATCGGCCCCGGGGCGGCTTGTACTACCCGGGGTGTTTTAGGAGTGGGGGTGCCTCAAGTTACGGCTACCGCCGATACGGCGGCGGCGCGCGATTTTTATTTTAAGCAAACCGGGTGTTATGTACCGATTATTACCGACGGCGGTATGACTACCGGCGGAGATATTTGCAAGGCCTTTGCCAGTGGAGCCGATGCGGTGATGATTGGTTCCTCTTTGGCCCGAGCTGAAGAAGCCCCGGGAAAAGGTTATCACTGGGGAATGGCAACTCCGCACGCAAATCTTCCCCGAGGAACGAGAATTTATGTAGGAACAACCGGAAGCTTAAAGGAAATTCTTGTCGGGCCGGCTAAATTGGACGATGGAACGCAAAATTTAGTCGGGGCTTTAAGAACATCTATGGGTGCCGTTGGCGCCGGAAATATTAGAGAAATGCAGCTTACAGAGATAATTATCGCCCCTTCTATCAAAACCGAAGGGAAGGTTTTTCAAGCTGAACAGAAAGTAGGCATGGGAAAATAAATTTTGTTATGGAACATTCAGATTTTGTCCATTTACACGTCCATAGTGATTTCAGCCTTTTAGACGGGGCTTGCCGCCTGGAACCCTTGTTAAAACGGGTTCGTCAGTACAAAATGCCGGCCGTGGCTTTGACTGACCATGGGAATATGTTCGGGGCTATCCAGTTTTATAAGCAGGCAATGAAAGAAGGGATAAAGCCAATTGTTGGCTGTGAAGTCTATGTTGCCCCAAGGAGCCGCCTGGAAAAGGCGGGCCGGGGAGGCGGTTCAAACCACTTAACCCTTTTAGTGGCCGACTATCAGGGATATAAAAATTTAATCAGACTTTCCAGCCTTGGCTATTTAGAAGGATTTTATTATAAACCGCGGATTGACAAAGAGCTTCTGGCAAAATTTCATCAAGGGTTGATTGCTTTAAGCGGCTGTTTAAAATCAGAAATCGCCCAGCTTCTTCTAGACGACCAATTTACCGAAGCCGAAGAAGCAGCTTCGGGGTTCAAAGATTTATTCGGACCGGGAAATTTTTATTTAGAACTTCAGGACCATAATCTTCCGGAGCAGAAAAAGGTCAATCAGGCTTTAGTAAAGTTAAGTAAAAAACTAAACATCCCTATGGTGGCAACCAACGATTGTCATTACCTTTCCAGAGAGGATGTTTTCCCGCATGAAGTTCTCCTTTGCATCCAGACAGGGACGACGGTAAATGACCCTAAACACATGCGGTTTAATTCCGGTCAATACTATTTTAAATCAGCCGAAGAGATGAAAAAGCTTTTTTCAGATCTGCCGGAAGCCTTATCAAACACGATGGAAATCGCCGAAAAATGCAATCTTTCTTTGAACTTCAGTGAACAACACCTGCCTAAATACGAAGTGCCGGAAGGTGAAACTGCCGATTCTTATTTGAAGAAACTGGCTCATCGGGGGATGAAGGCTTTATACGGAGAAAACCCGGAAGCGCAAAAAAGACTGGACCACGAGCTAGAAATGATTTCCCGGATGAATTACAGCAGTTACTTCTTAATTGTCTGGGATTTGATCCATATGGCTAAGGAAAGCGGAATCCCGGTTGGTCCCGGCCGGGGTTCGGCGGCGGGAAGTTTGGTAGCTTACGTTTTAGGTATTACGGCCATTGACCCCTTGAGGTATAATTTAATTTTTGAACGATTCTTAAATCCAGCCCGGCTGAGCCTTCCGGATATTGATATCGATTTCTGTTACGAGAGACGGAACGAAGTTATCGAATATGTATCTTTAAAATACGGCCGGGAAAACGTTGCCCAAATAATTACCTTTGGAACGATGGCTGCCCGGGGTGTAATTCGCGATGTCGGCCGGGGGTTGGGTATGTCTTATCTTGAAGTGGATCGAATCGCCCGGTTGATTCCCTTTGAACCGAATATTACTTTGCAGGAGGCGGTCAGAAAGGAAACAGAATTAAGCGAGCTCCTAAAAACCAACCCGCAGGTCAATAATCTGGTCAGGGTGGCTGGTTCTTTGGAAAGAATGGTCCGCCATGCTTCTACCCACGCCGCCGGCATAGTTATTTCCGATGAACCGTTGATTAACAAAGTGCCGCTTTATCGGGGAAGTAACGCCGAGCTAATTACCCAATACGAAATGAAATCTCTGGGAGAAATAGGCCTTTTGAAAATGGACCTTTTGGGCCTGCGGACCCTGACGGTAATTCAGGAGACAACCAATTTCGTTAAGAAAAAAGGAATAGAACTGGATTTGAAAAATATACCCGTAGATGACAAAGAGACTTACCAGCTTTTAGGGAAAGCGCAGTCTTTAGGCCTTTTTCAGTTAGAAAGCAGCGGGATGCAGGATTTATTAAGAAAGCTGAAACCGGAGGTTTTTGAAGACTTAATCGCTCTTTTGAGCCTTTATCGGCCGGGTCCGTTAGGAAGCGGTATGGTTGACGATTTTATCCGGAGAAAACATAATCTTATTTCAATCAGTTATCTTCACCCTTGGCTAGAACCTATCCTTAAAGAAACTTACGGGGTTATCCTTTATCAAGAGCAGGTGATGCTTATTGCCAGCCGTCTGGCCGGATTTTCTTTGGAACAGGCAGATATTTTACGCCGTTCAATGGGTAAAAAGATTCCTGAGGATATGGACCGCAGCCGAAAAGACTTTATCGAAGGGGCTCAAAAAAACGGTATTGTTAAAAGGGTGGCGGAACGAATCTTTAATTTAATTTATGAATTCTCCGGCTACGGATTTAATAAATCTCATTCCGCAGGGTATGCTTTGATTTCTTATTACACCGCATATCTCAAGGCCCATTTTCCGGTTGAATTTATGGCGGCCCTTCTTACTAGCGAAGCCAGTAATCCTGACAAAATCAGTTTGTATATAGAAGAATGCCGGCGGTTAAAGATTAAAATTTTTCCTCCGGATGTCAATGAAAGTTTGGCGAAATTCACTCCGTTAGAGGTTCCCAAAAGCGAGAAAAAACCCGGATTACCCATAGGGGAAGGAAACAAGCAAAATGCAGGGATTATCTTTGGGCTTTTAGCCGTTAAAAATGTCGGCGGTGGTGCTATTGCCTCCATAATTAAAAGCCGGAAAAATTCGGGAAAATTTCAATCTCTTTCTGATTTTACCAAGCGGGTGGATTTACGTTTAGTGAATCGCAAGGTTTTAGAAAGCCTGATTAAATGCGGGGCTTTCAGCTCTTTAGGGGAAAAAAGGGCCGGTTTAATGCGCCAGTTGGACAAAGCGATAGAACTGGGCCAGCAGCGGCAAAAGGAAAATCAAATGGGACAGACGGCTTTTTGGGATGAATTCAGTTCTCATCCGGGAAATGATGTTTTTTCGGCGGATACTAAAACAGAAGAATGGCCGGAGAGCCAACTTCTGCTTTATGAAAAGACACTCCTTGGCGTTTATGTAAGCGGACACCCTCTGGCCCGGCATAGTGAAATTATCGAAAAATATTCTTCAGCCAAATCTTCTAATCTGAAAACCTTGCCGGATGGAGAAAAAATACGCCTGGGAGGAATTATCCGCACATTCAAGATGCATCTCACTAAAAAGAGAGAAGAAAAGATGGCTTTTCTCTCCCTTGAGGATTTAGAAGGGATGACCGAGGTGATTGTTTTCCCCCGCCTTTTTGAGCAAAGCCGCAAGTATATTCGTGAAGACGCTCTTATTTTTGTTGTCGGCCGGCTCGACTTAAAAAATGATAAGCCTAAAATAATCGCCGAGGGGATTGTCCCTTTAAATAAAGTGGTCGAGTGTTTTACGGATACAGTCCAGATCGACATGCCCGGTTTTAGCCTGGAAGACGATAAATTAGATAAGTTAAAAAAAATACTTTTGGCATATCCCGGAAAAGCTAAGGTTTTTCTTCGAGTGGAGAATAAAGATAAAAAGAAGGTGAAACTCCTGGTGAATTCTCTGGTAAAGGTAGCTCCGACAGAAGGCCTGGAGAGAGAAATTGATTCTTTGCTCGGCGGAGATTATGTAACCTTCAAGACGGAGGCAAATAAAATCGTGTAATATGTGATGTGAGATGTAAAAGTGGCTCATGGCTGATAGTAAGAAAAAAACTAAGAGCCATGAGCGAAGAGCTGAGAGCCAAAGTGGCTCGTAGTAGTTGTGTTATGTGTAATGAAAAATCGGAAGATAAAAGGGAATAGTCAATGGTTCGGAAAAGGGATTTAATAATTGAAATTGCTCAAGAAATTGGAGTAACCCAGGAGGTTGCCAAAACGACCGTTGAGTCGCTTTTCCGGCGGATAAGTCAGAATTTATCCAAGAATCGCCATATTGAATTAAGGAACTGGGGCGTTTTCAAGGTAAAAAGACGGAAAGGCCACCTGGCCAGAAATCCTAAAACCGGAGAAAAGTTTCCCGTGCCCAGCCACCGGGTAATCATTTTTAAGCCAGGTAAAAAAATGAAGGAAATGCTGGGAAAATAATAAACTTTTAAAGAGTAAGAGGTCTAAGGTGCCAAACAAAGAAAAAGAAACAACGAAGAATAAGGTTAAAGCCCTGCGAGGGATGACGGATATTCTGCCGGAAGAACTGAATGCCTGGCGGTATTTAGAAACTGTTACTCATGGGTTTTTCCCGCGTTATGGCTATAAGGAGATAAGGCTACCTTTATTGGAAGAGACAAGGCTATTTGCCCGCAGCATCGGTATTGATACGGAGATTGTCCAGAAAGAAATGTATACTGTCGAAGAAAAGAGCAGCCGAAGTATCAGTCTACGACCAGAAGCAACCGCTTCGGTAGTCAGGGCTTTTTTGGAGCACAATCTATACCGGATAAACGGGGTCAAAAAATATTATTACCTGGGGCCAATGTTTCGGAGGGAAAGACCGCAAGCCGGCCGGTTGCGCCAATTCCACCAAGTTGGGGTAGAGTTGATTGGCTCTGGAGACCTGGCTTTATTGGATGCTGACGTTATTGAAACAGCTCATAATTTTTTGGTTGAACTCGGGATAGAAAAATTTGAAATTCAATTGAATCATCTGGGCTGCCGGGTCTGCCGCAAAGTTTATATCGAGCGCTTGAAGGAATATTTTAAAAGGTATTTTAAAGCTCTATGCCCCGACTGCCAGCGAAGATTTAATACCAATCCTTTACGGCTGCTTGATTGTAAAAAGGAAGGCTGCCGGATATTGATTAAAAAAGCCCCTAAAGTTAGCGATTCCCTTTGCGGTAAATGCAAACATCATTTTCAGGAGGTGCAGGGTTTTTTAAGCTTTTTAAAGATTGATTTCCGCCTAAATCCTCATTTGGTAAGGGGATTGGATTATTACACCGGAATAATCTTTGAAATAATCCATCCGGAATTAGGGACACAAAATGCCTTGGGGGCGGGCGGGCGCTATGATAATTTAATAGAAGAATTTGGCGGGCCGGCGCTTCCGGCTACCGGTTTTTCTTTCGGCCTGGAAAGGATAATCGCTGTTCTTCCGAAAGAAAAAATACCTGATTTAGAAGAGACAAAAATTACATTGGTTGTTTTGGGAAAAGGGAACCGGGTAAAAGCGTTGGAGATTAAGCAGAAACTCAGAAAAGAGCGCTATGATATCGCCGTCGAGACTGATCTGCAAAGAAGTTTAAAGTCTATTCTTCGCCAGGCCGATAAACTTGGCTCAAAATTCGTTTTAATTCTAGGTGATGACGAAGGGGCAAAAGAAAGCGTCCAGGTTAAAAATATGGCCAGCGGAAAGCAGGAATTGGTGAAGATAGACAGATTAGCCGAATACTTGGGAGAGAAAAATGTTTGATTTAATCGGTGAGTGGAAACGAACCCAGAATTGCGGTCAATTGACAAAAGCTGATATAGGCAAAAACGTTACCCTGATGGGCTGGGTGGGCAGGCGCCGGGACCATGGCGGTTTAATTTTCGTTGATTTAAGAGACCGAGAGGGGTATACCCAGATAGTTTTCAATCCCGAGGAAGACAAAGTTGCTCATAAGACTGCCAGAAATTTACGGGATGAATTTGTCATTGCCATTGAAGGAAAGGTCAGGGCTCGCCCGGAAGGGATGGTTAACCCTAGACTTTCTACAGGAGAAATAGAGGTTTTAGTGAAAAAGTTGAAGGTTTTAAATAAAGCCGAAACCTTGCCTTTTTGTGTCAGTGAGGAAGAAAAACAACTGCCTTCGGAAGAACTCCGACTGTCCTACCGGTTCTTGGATTTACGAAGGGAAGAAATGAAAAAAAATATTATTTTTCGCCATAAACTGCTTTATTTTGTCAGGCAGTTTCTTACTGAACGAGGTTTTATTGAAATAGAGACGCCTTGTTTGACTAAAAGTACCCCGGAAGGGGCGCGTGATTATCTGGTCCCCAGCCGAATCAATCCAGGGAAGTTTTATGCTTTACCGCAATCCCCTCAGCTATTTAAACAGCTCTTGATGGTTAGCGGTTTTGATAAATATTTCCAGATTGCCCGCTGTTTTCGAGATGAAGACCTGCGGGCTGACCGCCAGCCTGAACATACGCAGATCGATTTAGAGATGTCCTTTGTCAGAGTAGAAGATATTTTCTTTTTAATCGAAGAGATGTTTTCTTTTCTTTTTAAAAATTTGCTGAATATCGAATTAGATAAGCCTTTCATCCAGCTTAGCTATGAAGAAGCAAAGGAAAAATACGATACCGACAAGCCTGATTTAAGAATGGCTCTTCCTGTCGACGATATTTCACCCTTGGTTAAAAAAGCTGGATATAAGATTTTTAGCGAGATGGTTAAAAAGGGCGGACAGGTAAAGG
Source organism: uncultured bacterium (assembly GCA_964506785.1). Taxonomy (GTDB): domain Bacteria; phylum CAZDME01; class JAYEMH01; order JAYEMH01; family JAYEMH01; genus CAZDME01. The sequence continues at coordinate 15,053 of CAZDME010000002.1, forward strand.
GGATTTTAGCTAAAGGGAAAGGCAGCTTGAGCCTTTCGGAAATTGAGAATATAAGGAAAGAGGTTATTTCTTTGGGCGGACGGGGGCTTTCCTGGATAAAGGTCAAAAAAGGGGGAATCGAAGCCTCTTTCCAGAAATTTGTGTTGCCTCAAATTTTGGACGAAATTTGCGAAAGGTTTAAAGCTGAAAAAAATGATATAATTTTCATTTTAGCCGGCGAAAAAAATAAGATCGAGGAGATTTTCATCCCCTTTAAAAACTATTTGGGAGATTTTTTTAAAATGAAAGACGCGGGTGATTTTAAATTTCTCTGGGTGAGAGATTTTCCGCTTTTTGAATATAGCCAGGATGAAAAAAGATGGCAGTCGGTTCATCATCCTTTTACCATGCCCAAAGAAGAATATTGGAATAATCTCGAAGATAACCTTAAAGAGGCCAAGTCGCTGGCGTATGATTTGGTTTTAAATGGCGAAGAAATTGGAGGCGGCAGTATTCGAATACATCGAAGGGAGCTTCAAGAAAAAATATTCAAAATCCTAAAAATAAATCCGAATGAAGCCAAAAAAAAGTTTGGTTTTCTTCTTGACTCTTTGGAATACGGGGCGCCGCCTCACGGAGGAATTGCCTTGGGGTTGGATCGCCTCTGTATGCTTCTTTTAGGGAGAAGCTCGATTCGCGAGGTAATTGCTTTTCCCAAAACACAAAAGGCAGTATGCCTTTTAACCAAAGCCCCAGCCAGTGTTGAAGAGAGACAGCTTAAAGAGCTGCATATAAAAATCGGGAAATGAATTATTAATCGTTGAAGAGTTCCCTGTGTGAAAACGGTTGTTGTTAGTGATAGCGGATGATAAAAAATAAAATTTTACAAATCAGAGATGAACAGGAAGCCATTAGGCTCTTTGGACATCAGGATGAATTTTTGCGCCTTTTAGAGGCTGATTTCTCGGTTAAAATTCTATTCCGAGGGGGAAAAGCAAAAATCAGCGGACAGGATGCAGATAAGGTAACCGGTTTTTTCCAGTACCTCTTAGCCGAGATTCGCAAGCATCATTACCTGAATAGAGCGGAAGTGATTGAAGCAATAGAACGCCTTAAGCGCCAGGAAAAGCTTAAGCCGGAAGGAGGAAATATCGAGGTTTCTTCAAAAAAACGTTTTATCCATCCCCGCACCTCCGGGCAAAGCGCCTATATTAAAGCTATCCGCCAATATGATATCGTCTTTAGCATTGGGCCGGCCGGGACGGGAAAAACCTATTTAGCTGTGGCCATGGCGGTGAATAGTCTTATCAAGGAGGAAGTGAGCCGGATTATTCTGGTCCGGCCAGCCGTTGAAGCCGGTGAAAAATTGGGATTTCTTCCCGGGAATTTATACGAGAAAATATCTCCTTATCTTCGGCCGCTTTACGACGCTCTTTACGATATGCTGGAAGTGGAGAAAATCCAGAGATATATGGACAGGGGAGTTATTGAAGTTGCCCCTTTGGCCTTTATGCGGGGAAGGACCTTAAACGACTCCTTTATTATTCTCGATGAAGCCCAGAACAGTACCAGCGAACAGATGAAGATGTTTTTAACGCGTATAGGCTTCGATTCAAAAGCAGTAATTACCGGGGATGTCACCCAGGTAGATTTGCCCTCCGGTAAAATTTCTGGATTAATAGAGGTGCGTGAACTTCTCAAAGATATTGAGGGTATAAAATTTATCTACTTTTCTGAAAAAGACGTTGTCCGTCATGAATTAGTCCAGAAGATAATCAAAGCCTATTCTCTGGAGAGCATTAGGCAAGGGAGAAAGAGTGGAGAAAAAGAGAAGAGTTAGCCTGAGGGAAAATAGATTTAGAAAGTTCCAATCTAAATTTAAAAGCCTTACTTTTAAAACCGGAGTAACCTATCTGATTGCTTTAGGTATTTTTATCGGGACTTGGGTCATATCTTTGCCGGGCGCTTTTACTTGCCGAACCGAATTTAAAGAAGGCTTCATTGTTCAGGAGGATATTTATGCCCCCCTAGATTTTTGGGTTCTTAATGCCGAAGAAACCCAGGCGGCCAGAGATAAAAAGATATCGGAATTTTACCGGCCGGTTTGCGACCTTAATCCCCAGGCCCGAGAAGATTCCTTAAAGAATTTATCCAGATTAATCGAGCAAAGCGAGCTTCCTCATGAACGAAAGGAAGAAATCAGGAGGTATCTGAATAAAGAATACCCTGAGTACATACTGCCGGCAGATTTCCGGCAGTCGTTAGTGAAAGCCGGGAATAAAAGCGTTCTATTTAAAAAAGACAAAGCGGGAAGGACTGAATTAAAGGTAGAGAAAATTGCCGATTCAGTCCAGCTTGGAAAGACAATTCTTCCTTACCTACGGAAAAATTTAGAGCTTAGCCCGGAAGATTTGAACTTCGTTGATAAAGCCTTCGTGCCTACTTTGATATATAACCCGAAGGAGTCCGAAAACTATCGGGATGAGCTGGCTAATTCGGTTCACCCAAAAGAGAAGTTTATTGCCCAGGGAGAAAATATCGCCAGAAAAGGCGAAAAGATTACTCTTGAACAACTGCGCAATCTTAATACTTTGAGTAAAATATTAACTCAGGTCAATTTGAAAAGGCGGATTCTTGGCATTGGGCTGTTGATTATAATCGTCATGGGTATAATCGCCCTTTATCTTTATAAACTTCCGCGTGAATTCAATCTGTTGAATCAATACCTGGGCGTAGTCGGTATTGTATCCGTCGGAATTCTTATTTTGGCAAAATGTTTTTTGAATTGGTTCCCGCCAATTTTTATCCCGGTAGCCTCCGGAGCGATGCTTATAGCGCTGCTTTTATCTACTCCTTTAGCTATTGCTTTTGCCCTGTTTATGTCTATTCTCACCAGTAATTTAGCCGGGGGGGAATTTAATCTCTTGATCATTTTTTTGGTAAGCTCCCTGGTTGGAATTCTGGCGGTTAGACACGTAAGGCAGAGGCTTGACCTTTTCAAGGCGATAGTGCTGATTGGTTTAGTCAACACGGCAGCCATCTTAAGCCTCGGTTTGATAAATACTTTAGAGTTTTCCGAAATCGGCCGGCAGGTTTTCTGGGCGTGGGGAAATAGTCTCCTTTGTGTTATTATGGTAACCGCTATTTCGCCTATTTTTGAAACTGTTTTCAAAATTACATCCGATATTAATCTGTTGGAGTTATCCGACCTTAACCGGCCAATTCTGAGAAAGCTAATGATTGAGGCTTCGGGGACTTATCATCATAGTTTGATTGTAGGCAATTTAGCTGAAGCGGCGGCCGAAAAGATCAGAGCCAATTGTCTTCTTGCCCGGGTAGGTTCATACTACCATGATATCGGCAAACTTTATAAACCCGAGTACTTTAGTGAAAATCAAGCTAAATCCAAAAGTCCCCACGAAAAATTGACTCCGCGGATGAGCAGTTTAGTAATTGCCGCTCATGTTAAGGAAGGGGTAATATTAGCCAAGGAAAGCAAACTGCCTCAAATCTTGGTCGATTTTATCGAACAGCATCACGGAACCACTTTGATGTGGATTTTTTATCAAGCGGCTTTGGAGAAAAAGGGAGCTGATGAGATTAAAGAGGAGGACTTCCGTTATCCCGGGCCTAAACCCCAAAGCCGGGAAATTGCTATCGTCATGCTGGCTGATGCCGTAGAGGCAGCTTCCCGGACTCTGGATGAACCCACTCCATCTCGAATTAGAAGTCTGGTAAAACAGATTATTAACGATAAATTTTTGGATGCTCAGCTTGAAGAATGCAATTTAACTTTAAGGGATTTACACGAAATAGGGGAAAGTTTCATTTATACTTTAACCGGTCTTTTTCATGTCCGGGTTGAATATCCGCAGAATGGAAAGAAAAACAATGATCGTCGCGGTAAAAGGACAAGCGGGACAAATCCCGTATCCCTGGATAAAAAAAATCGCTCAGAAAATACTTAAGAAACTCAGGCTTAATCAAGCGGAGTTAAGTATTCAATTAGTCGATAACCGGAAGATGAAAAACTTAAATAAAAAGTACCAGAGGATTCATCGAGTTACCGATGTTTTAGCTTTTTCGCAAAGAGAAGGGAAATTTGCCGGGGTTTACCCTGAAATGCTGGGGGATATTGTTATCTCCATTCCCCAAGCCAGACTTCAGGCCGGAATTTTAGGCCATTCTTTTAAAAGAGAAGTAGCTGTATTGCTGGTACATGGACTTTTACATCTTTTGGGCTTTGAAGACAGTTCAGTCAAAAAAAGAAGGCGGATGTTTCAAAAGCAGGAGCAGCTAGTCGAGTGGCTGGAGAAAAATGGATTGGTGTAGAGACTTCGGGCAGTTAACGAAAATGGAGAGGTAATTATGGATGAGGAAAAAAATAATTTACATGTTAAAGAATCCTTAATAGGCAGAATCCGCCGTTATTTTGCGGCTGGATTACTGGTGGTTTTCCCTCTGGTTTTGAGCATTTTTATTTTTTGGAAAATATTTTCATGGATGGAAGGTACTGTCGATATTTTTCTTAATAAATTTACCGATATGTATATTCCCGGTTTAGGGATTTTGCTGCTTTTAATCTTTATTACTTTGATTGGGATGGTGACGACCAATTTGATTGGCCGGAGGCTTTTTTCGGTTTTTCAAAAGGTAATTAGCCGGATTCCGCTTTTTAATAAGGTTTACCGGGCTATTCAGGAAATTAGTTATGCTTCTTTAGGAAGGAGTAAAGGCCTTTTTCGGGAAGTCGTTTTGATTGAATATCCGCGCAAAGGTATTTTTGCCCTAGGTTTTGTCACCGACCAAACGCGGGAGGAGATTTCGCATAAATTAAATAAGCCCTGTTTAAATCTTTTTTTGCCGACTTCTCCCAATCCGACTTCAGGGATGCTGCTTATTGTCCCGAAAGATGAGGTCATTCCGTTATCACTGACCGTAGAAGAAGGTTTCAAGCTTATTGTTTCCGGGGGAGCCTTTACCCCGTTAAAGATGCAAGAAAAGGAGATTAGCGCAGATAAGAAACAGGGGCACAAATAAATACTTTCTGCCGTTAAAAGGGTGAAGAAATTTGGCTATCTCTCAGACTTCAGGTATTGTTTTGAAAATTCAAAACTGGAAAGAAACCAGCAGATTGGTAACACTCTATACGCAAGACTTTGGGAAAATTAAGGCCGTTGCCAAAGGTTTAAAAGCCAAAAAAGGGAAAGGGACCGGGGGCCTTTCGCAGTTCAGTGAAAACGAAATAGTTTTTTACCGAAAGAAAAGCGGCCTTCATTTAATCGATAAGTGGAGTTTTAAAGATTCGAATTCTAATCTCTATAGTAATTTTAAAAAGCTGGTGATAGCTTCAATCATCGCCGAGATGATTGACGAATATATCGAAGGCGAGGAAAAAAGCCCCGGTCTTTACCGACTTCTTAAGAGAACCCTTACCCTTTTAGCCAAAGATGGCCATGAGGAATTATTTTTAGCCAGTTTTACCGTTCATTTTTTGAAAAGGTTGGGTTATCAGCCTAATTTTGAGAAATGCTGTCGCTGCGGAAAAAACAAGCTGTCTAAACCGATTTTCTTTTTATTAAACGAAGGAGCGGTAATTTGCCAGCAATGCAGGACAGGCAAAGACAGGGTAGTTGTTGTCGATGAAGAAATGAAGGCAGTCGTAGAATATTTACAGAATATACCCCCGGAGAAGAGTATCAGGCTTAAACTGGCTCCTTTTTTTCAAAAGAGACTCTGTAATTTCCTGATTTTTTTCTTGAGCTATACCCTGGGGAAAAAGTTACAGTCTATTTCTCTCCTGGAAACGGCCGTGGCTTGAAAACAACAAAGTTAACCTGGATTTTTCGTTCATGCTTTATGGCGAGATAAAAGGAAGAAAAAATGAATTTTCAAGATTTAATTATGAAGCTGAGTGAGTTCTGGATAAAACAGGGATGTTTGATAGACCAGCCCTACGATTTAGAAGTGGGCGCGGGAACTTTCCATCCGGCGACTTTTTTCCGGGTCCTGGGGAAAAATCCCTGGCGGGTGGCTTATGTCCAGCCGACTCGCCGTCCGACTGACGGGCGTTACGGAGAAAACCCCAACCGCTTGCAGCGTTATTATCAATATCAGGTGGTTGTCAAACCCAGTCCAGACGATATTCAGGGGATTTATTTAGAGAGTTTGAAATTTCTGGGGATTAATCCGGTCAAGCACGATGTTCGTTTTGTTCAAGATGATTGGGAATCTCCCACCTTAGGTGCCTGGGGGGTCGGCTGGGAAGTCTGGTTGGATGGATTAGAAATTACCCAATTTACTTACTTTCAGCAGATAGGCGGAATTGATTTGAACCCGGTTTCTGTCGAGATTACCTATGGATTGGAAAGAATTGCCATGTTTCTCCAGAAGGCTGAATCGGTCTTTGATTTAAAATGGAATGATAAAATTCTCTACGGGGATCTTCGACTGGAAGGGGAAATAGAATTTTCCCGCTATAATTTTGATGAAGCCGATGTTCAATTTCTTCTGGGTATTTTCGAAAATTATGAAAAAGAGGCTCAGCGTTTGTTAAATCGAGAATTATTTTTACCCGCTTATGATTATACCCTTAAATGTTCTCATGCTTTTAACTTAATGGATGCCCGGGGAAGTTTAAGTGTCAGCCAGCGGACGATCTATATCGGGCGGGTAAGAGCTTTGGCGGCTCAATGCGCCCAGTTATTCCTGAAGATTAAAGAGCCGAAAAGAAAATAAAACTGTATGCGGAAAGATGAATAAGGAAAACGGAAAATAAGATGGCCAAAAATGTTTTATTAGAGATTGGCACCGAAGAGATGCCAGTTGAATTTATCTCTTCGGGTTTGGAACAGTTGGGAAAACTGGCTGATTTCCACTTCAACAAAGAAAAAATTGAATTCCGGAAGATTGAAACCTACGCCACACCCTGTCGGTTGATTCTCTGGGTTGCCGGCGTAAACGAGAGGCAAATTGCCGAGACGAAAGAAATCCGCGGCCCGGCTAAAGAAGCGGCTTTTGACAGTCAAGGGAGGCCGACGGCTCAAGCAGTCGGTTTTGCTAAAGCGCAGGGGATAAAAGTTGATGATTTAGTGGTTAAAGAGAGCGGAAACAAAAAATATGTCTGCGCTTTTCATGAAACTGAAGCCGATTCCAGTAAAAATATTTTGAAGACTTTACTGCCGATAATAATTAAGAACCTCAGGTTTTCCAAAATGATGCGCTGGAATAATCAGGGAACTTTTTTTGGGCGGCCGGTTCGCTGGCTCCTGGCTCTCTGGGGTGGAGAAATAATAAAATTTGATTTTGCCGGGTTGAAGTCTTCTAATCTTAGTTACGGACACCGGTATCTAAGTTCGAAAAGTTTTAAGGTGGCTGGAACGGAAAACTTTTTTTCTGAATTAGAAAAACGCTATTGCTTGATTAATCCTGAGGAAAGGGTTAAGAGAATCGAATCCAAAGGAAAGCTTTTAGTCGAAAAACATGGCGGGGAAATTTATGTCGACAGAGAAGGGTTAAGAGAAATAGCTAATCTTGTCGAGTATCCGCTGACTCTTCTGGGGAAATTCTCCCCTGCTTATCTGAAAATTCCTGAGGAGATAATCGTCGAAGTTATCGGCCATCAAGAAAAATGTTTGCCGGTAAAAGATAAAAAGGGCCGTCTTTTGCCTCTTTTCGTCATTGTGGCTAATCGAAAGGAAGACCAAACCGGAATAATAAAGAAAGGATATGAAAGGGTAATGGAGGCGCGGCTTAAGGATGCGGATTTTTTCTACCAGCAGGATCTGAAGAAACCGCTAATGGATAGGGTGGGGTTCTTGAAAGAAATAATTTTTCAAGAAAAATTAGGAACGCTTTTTGAGAAAGTTGAGCGTCTGGGAAATTTAGCTGATTTTTTGGGGAAAAAGGTAAATTTGGGCCTGGCTGAGTTAGAGGATTTGAAAAAGGCGGGCCGATTATGCAAAGCAGATTTATTAACCGAAGTGGTTAAAGAATTTCCCAATCTCCAAGGTTCTATCGGCCGGCATTATGCTTCTCGAGACGGAGAAAAAGAAAGAATAAGCCAGGCTATTTTTGAACATTATCTGCCGCGTTTTCCGGGAGATTTTCTGCCGCAGAGTCAAGCCGGGGCATTATTGAGTATGGTTGACCGGGTTGATACTTTGGTTGGGTATTTTCATCTTGGTTTGCTGCCCTCAGGTTCAGAAGACCCTTATAGCCTCCGCCGGCAGGCAAATGGTTTATTGGAAATTGTTATACAATTTTCATTTAACGTCGATTTAGCGGGATTAATCGACCAATCGGCTAAACTCTACGGATTTTCCAAAACAGAAGAGCTGAAGAAGGAATTAATCGATTTTCTGCGGCAAAGGCTGGTTTTTATCTTAGGCCAGCTCGGCTTCCGGACCGATCATATCGAAGCCGCTTTGGCGACGGGAGGCTTGGTTATCGCCGAATTAGTCGGAAAGCTTGAGGTTCTAAATAAATTCGGCCAAAATAAAGAATTCAGAAAGATGCTTAAAACCTATCAGAGGCTGCATAACATCTTGAAAAGTGCCTCTATCGATAAACTTAAGAGGCAAATTATCAATGAGGATTTGCTGGAAGAAAAAGAAGAAAAAATCCTTTTCCAGCATTATTCTACTTCTAAAGTAAAACTGGCTAAGTCCGGAGATGGTGAAGAAATTCTTAAAACCCTAAGCCGATTTACGCCGCTTATTGATAATTTTTTCGATAAGGTGATGGTCATGGTTCCTGAAGAGGAGTTAAAAGTAAATAGACTGCTTCTTTTAGAGGCGGTAAAAAAACTTTTTGTGAGTTTTGTCGATTTTTCTCTAATAAAGCGCGAAGGATAACCATTTAACTTGGAAAGGAGTGTCAGTCACTATGTCTAAGTATATCTATTTCTTTGGTGGCGGTAAGGCTGAAGGGAATGCCAAAATGAAAGATCTCTTAGGCGGCAAAGGGGCGAATTTAGCCGAGATGACCAACTTGAAGATTCCTGTCCCGCCTGGATTTACCATAACAACTAAGGCTTGCCTGCATTTTTTCGAAAATAAACAAAAGTGGCCGGCGGGGTTAAAAAAAGAACTTTTTGAAAATCTTAAAAAATTAGAAAAGTCTAAAGGGGCTCGCCTCGGCGACGAAAATAATCCGCTTTTAGTTTCTGTCCGCTCGGGGGCTAAAATTTCGATGCCCGGGATGATGGATACGGTGTTAAATTTGGGTCTCAATTCTAACACCTTAAAGGCGTTGGCCAAAAATACAAACAATGCCCGTTTTGCCTATGACAGTTTTCGGCGTTTTATCCAGATGTTCGGCAATGTCGTTTTGGGTATTCCCAAAGAAGATTTTGAAGAATTGATAACCGAGGAAAAGAAAAAGGCCGGGGTCAAGTTAGACGTCGACCTAAAAATAAAGCATCTCGAAAGTTTAATTAACCAGTTTAAAGCGCTATGTAAAAGAAAGACGAAAATTGTTTTTCCTGAGGATCCGTATCAGCAGTTAGTCATGGCCTGTAATGCCGTATTTACCTCATGGAATAACGACAGGGCCATATTTTACCGAAAACAGAATAATATTCCCGATAGTTTAGGGACGGCGGTTAATGTCCAGGCGATGGTTTTCGGGAATATCGGAGATGAGTCGGCTACCGGAGTTGGGTTCACCCGCGATCCGGCGACCGGCGAAAAAATATTCTATGGCGAATATCTGCCGAATGCCCAAGGAGAGGATGTGGTTGCCGGCGTAAGGACCCCGCTTCATTTCAAGGATTTGAAAAAGCAGTTTCCGCAGGTTTACGATCAACTGAAGAAGATTACCGGCAGATTAGAAAAACATTACCGCGATATTCAGGATTTTGAGTTTACGGTTGAAAAAGGCAAACTTTATCTTTTGCAGACGAGAACAGGGAAAAGAACAGCCGCGGCGGCAGTGAAGATTGCCGTGGACATGGTTAAAGAAAGACTAATTAACAAAAAAGAAGCTCTGTTTCGAATTCAACCGGAGCAAATTGACCAGCTTCTTCATCCGATACTTAATCCCAAGGCTAAGGTAGAAGTTATCGCCAAAGGTCTGCCGGCTTCTCCCGGAGCGGCGACGGGTAAAGTGGTTTTTACGGCTGATGAAGCGGCCGAACGCGGCAATAAAGAAAAAATAATTTTGGTGCGGAATGAAACCTGTCCGGATGATATCCACGGTATGGCTGCGGCCCAGGGGATTCTTACCGCCCGGGGAGGGATGACCAGCCATGCCGCCGTAGTCGCCCGGGGTATGGGTAAATGCTGCGTAGCCGGCTGTGAATCAATTAAAGCCGATGAAAAAGGAAATAAATTTTCCGTCGGCAAACGAATAGTGAAAAGGGACGATTATATTACCTTGGACGGCAGTACCGGACGGGTAATATTAGGGATGGTTCCGACGGTTCAGCCCTCCATGAGCGGCGCCTTTGGTAAAATTTTATCTTGGGCGGATGAAGTTCGGCGATTAGGTATCCGGGCTAACGCTGACATTCCCCGGGATGCTAAAACCGCCAGAGATTTTGGCGCCGAGGGGATCGGACTTTGCCGGACAGAGCATATGTTTTTTGCCAAAGACAGAATTCCCTTGGTGCAAAAGATGATTCTCGCTCGAACAACCGAAGAAAGGCAAAAGTCTTTAAATAGACTTCTACCCCTGCAGGAAAAAGATTTCGAAGGATTATTTGAAGCGATGAAAGGCTATCCGGTAACTATACGGCTGCTCGATCCGCCTCTTCATGAATTTCTGCCTCGACGAGAAGAATTGATGGTAGAGATTGCCTTGCTTAAGAAAGAGAAGAGAACTCCTAGAAAGGTGATAGAAGAAAAAGAGAAGCTTCTGTCTAGGATTGAAGAGCTTCATGAATTTAATCCCATGCTCGGCCATCGCGGCTGCCGTTTGGGCATTACTTACCCTGAAATATCAAAAATGCAGGTTCGGGCTATTTTTCAAGCGGCCTGCCGGATTATTAAGAAAGGGAAAAAGATTTATCCGGAGGTAATGATTCCTTTGGTTAGTTTGGCCGGAGAATTCCAAAAACAAAAAGAATTAGTTGACCGGACAGCTCAGGAAGTAATGAAAAAGGAGAAGGTAACGTTCGATTATATGGTTGGGACAATGATTGAATTGCCGCGAGCCACGGTTATAGCCGATAAAATTGCCGAGACGGCTGAATTTTTCTCTTTTGGAACCAATGACCTCACCCAGACTACCTTTGGTTTTAGCCGGGATGATGCCGGGAAGTTCATCCGTGTCTATAGGGATCTGGGGATTTTAAGCAAAGATCCCTTTCAGAATCTGGATATCGAAGGCGTCGGGAAATTGATAAAGATGGCCGTGGAAAAGGGAAGAAAAAAGAGGCCGAAATTAAAGGTGGGTATTTGCGGTGAACACGGCGGAGACCCGGCTTCTATTCAGTTCTGTGAGACTATAGGGATGAATTATGTAAGCTGTTCTCCTTATCGGGTGCCTATCGCCAGATTAGCGGCAGCCCAGGCCAGCCTTACTAAAGGGAGAAAAAAATAATGCCCGAATTAAGAAAAGACCCTGTTAGTGGGCGCTGGGTAATTATTTCTACAGAGCGAGCCAAAAGGCCGGAGGACTTTCAGCTTCCCGAAGAAAAAAAAGGCTCTAAAGATAGTTGTCCTTTTTGTGAAGGACATGAGGATAAAACACCTCCAGAGGTATTTTGCTTTCGAAAATCTGGAACAAAAGCTGATTCTCCGGGCTGGTCGGTCAGGGTGGTGCCAAATAAATTCCCTGCTTTAACCAGAGAAGGTGCTTTATCTCGAAGAGGCAGCGGTATCTATGACCTGATGAATGGTGTTGGCGCCCATGAGGTTATTATTGAAACTCCGGATCATCGGAAGAATATGACGGATTTTTCCCCAAAGAAAATGGGACAGGTAATTTCGGCCTATCGCGGGAGGATTATTGATTTAAAAAAGGATCCCCGGCTGAAATATATTCTCATTTTCAGAAATTACGGCCGGGAAGCCGGGACGTCTCTTGCGCATCCTCATTCACAATTGGTGGCGACGCCGATTACGCCTAAGAGGGTTAAAGAAGAACTTATCGGCGCCAAAGATTATTATCTACGCAAGGAAAGATGCGTTTTTTGCGACATTATCCGCCAGGAAACAGAATCCAAAGAAAGGCTGATTATGGGAAACAAAAACTTTCTCGCCTTTGCTCCTTTTGCCGCCCGTTTCCCATTTGAAAGCTGGATAATACCAAAAAGGCATTCACCGGATTTTGAGACGATTAAAGAATCGGAAAAAGACGATCTGGCTTCTATACTTCAAGCTACCCTTAAAAAAATATCCCGGGCTTTAGGGAATCCTCCGTACAACTACATTCTTCATACGGGGCCAAATCGATTAAATATTCCCGGCTATTGGCAGACGCTCGATTTTGATTATCACTGGCATATCGAAATAATGCCCCGGGTAGTAAGAATTGCCGGGTTTGAATGGGGTTCAGGTTTTTATATCAATCCGATGCCGCCTGAAGAAGCGGCCAAATTTTTGCGGAAATTAACGGTTTAAGAAAAGATAAACTTAAGGCAAGCGATGGCGGAAGTAGCCGAAGTTAAAAAAAATAAAAAAGGGGCAACCGATAATATTCTCAAGATTTACCTAAACGAAATAAAAAAAACCCCTCTGCTTACGCCGGAAGAAGAATTGAGTTTAGCTTATCGAATAAAGAAAGGGGACAATCGGGCTTGGGAAAGGCTGATTAAGACAAATCTGCGTTTAGTGGTCAGTGTGGCTAAAAGATATGTCTATTTTGGCATGCCCTTTCTCGATTTAATCGAAGAGGGGAATATGGGGTTAATAAAAGCAGTCGAGAAATATGACTATCGAAAAGGATACCGATTCAGCACCTATGCCAGCTGGTGGGTAAGGCAGGCGATTATCCGGGCGTTAGCCAATCAGGGGAAAATAATCCGCCTGCCGGTTTATTTAAGCGAGATGATTGCCCGTTGGAAAAAAGTAATAGAGGAGCTGACTCACAAATTCGGCCGGGAACCAACTAATGCCGAAGTAGCGAAAAAAATGAAGTTGCCAATACAAAAGGTCAGAGATATGAGAGAGTTAGTAAAAATACCCGAATCTTTAGAAAGCACCCTGGATAATGAAGGGGCCAGCCAGCTGCTTTCTTTTCTGGAAGATACCTCGATAGCCCCTCCTTCAAAGATAACCAACGAAATTATGCAGCAGGAAAAAGTTGCTGAGCTTCTTGAAGAATTATCTCCTAAAGAGGCAGAGATTTTACGTTGCCGATTCGGCTTGGATAATCATCCGGTTTGCACTTTAGAAGAAACTGGAAAAAAAATGAATTTAACCCGGGAAAGAATCAGACAATTAGAAATAGCCGCTTTAAAAAAATTAAAACGATTGATGGTAAAACAAACGATGGAGACAAGAAAACAATGGAAGCATTAAAATCAAAGATTCGGGACGTGCTCGATTTTCCCAAAAAGGGGATAGTTTTCAAAGATATAACAACTCTTTTGAAAGACCGGCACGCCTTTCGTAAGGTCGTCAATATTTTCGGTAAACGCTACCGAAAGAAAAAAATCGATTCGATAGTAGCCGTAGAGGCCCGGGGATTTATTCTGGGCGCCGCCCTGGCTCATCGCCTAGGCGTAGGTATTATACCTGTTCGAAAAAAAGGAAAACTGCCATACCGGACCCATCAGGTCAAATACCAGCTGGAATATGGCAGGGCGGTATTGGAGATTCATCGCGATGCCATCGAGCCGAATGAAAGGGTTCTTTTAGTCGATGATTTATTAGCCACCGGCGGGACCACAGAGGCCGTCTGCAAGTTAATAAAAAAAATGAAAGGGAAAATTATTGAAGTTGCCTTTTTGATTGAGTTAACTGAATTAAAAGGACGGAGAAAAATAAAGAACCCAGTCTACTCTTTGATAAAATATTAGAAGAATACCTTAACTTAAAGCTGTACACGAAACTGCCCCAATAGCTCAGTCTGGATAGAGCACAGGTTTCCTAAACCTGGTGTCGACCGTTCGAATCGGTCTTGGGGCACCAAACGGCATATAGCTAATGGCCAATGACTGGCAGAAAATCGTAAGGAGTCAAGTGCCAACGGAGTTTAAACTATGATCGATTTACATACCCACAGTTTGTTGAGTGACGGCAGTCTCCTGCCGTCAGAATTGGTTACCCGGGCGGAAAAATTAGGTTATCGGGTGATAGCTATTACCGACCATGTCGATACCTCCAATTTCGAATGGATAGTTGCCAATCTGGTCCGGGTCTGTAAAGATTTAAATAAAAGAGGGAACATTAAGGTTATTCCAGGGGCAGAAATCAGCTATATTTCTCCTGGCCTATTGGCCGGCTTTACGCAGACGATAAGGAAATTGGGGGCAAAAATAATCGTCGTCCACGGTGAGACTATTGTCGAGCCAGTCATTCCCGGGACCAACCGTAAGGCAGTGGAAATAGGGGTAGATATACTGGCTCATCCGGGTTTAATTTCTCAAGAAGAAGCCCGCATAGCCAGTAAAAATAATGTTTGTTTAGAAATTTCTACCCGTCGGGGCCATTGCTATACCAACGGACATGTGGTTAACATGGCCAGGCTTTCCGGGGCGAAATTGGTTCTTGATACCGATGCCCATAGCCCGGGAGATTTGGTAACCATTGAAGAAGCCAGAGCGATTGGGCGGGGAGCGGGTTTAAGTGAAGAAGAGATTGAAGCTGTCTGGCAGAATATGTACGCCTTGGTTGAAAAAATAGAGAGGAGGTAAGGATGTCACTACGGAAAATAATACTATCTGTCAATTTAATTATCGTAAGCTTTCTCTTGGTAGGGTGTGCTACCCTGGGCTGGCAGAAAGGTTCGGCATCTCAGGATGAGGTGTTTTTATCGCCAGAAGAGGTTATGGCGGTTAATCCTGACCTGCGGTTCGAAGATTTACCGATACCGATTGGTTTCTTAATTGACGTTAAAAATTCTTACGCCTTCCAGAATCCAGGAAGCCGCGTTGCCCTGCTGCGTTATATCGGCAAGGATTCGGCCCAGCATTTAATCCAGTTTTTTGTTGAGCAGATGCCGCGTTATAATTGGGTGCTGCTCAATCAGGTGGAATTTGAAAAAGTCCTTCTCAATTTTGAAAAGGCCGATGAGACCTGTATTGTGATAATTGAGCCGGCGCGGAGCAAAATGCTGGTGACCATTTCTATCGCTCCTCGCCACTACCGGTAGTATATCAAAGTCAATAAAGGAGCAAGGTAACGACTTTTCCAGAGGGGCCAAAGGCGAATTAAAGGAGATTAAATAAGGGTAAAAAACCTTTAGAATCTTCTTGACATGTATAAAGGGGTGTGGTACACTACGGATAAGTTCGAATACCCGTCACAGATAGTCCATAAAGGCAAGAAAGGAGGCGAGGAAATTTAGAGTTGCCAGGATTATTGAGGTGATGTGATATAGATGAAGATTTCAGGATTTAGACAGCTTTTGAGACTAAACCTGTTTGATTAATCGTAGATTTTAAAAAGAAAACCTTAAGGAGGTTTAAGGGATGAAAAAAATAGCAGTTTTGTGTGTCTTTGCGATAGTTGCTTTCATTCCCACCTTGGCTTCAGCCGGCGTAAAGAATGTTCAAGTCGGCGGCGAAATTGACTCCTACCTGCAATGGAGTTCCAACTACGAAAGTGGCGAAGAAATTGGAACTAAAGACCCCAGCACTCAGCAGGTTGATCTGAGCGGTAATGCTCTCGGAGCTACCAATGCCCAAACCAAAGACGAGGCTTTCCTGAAGACTTTGGCTCTCATTTATGTCTCGGCTGATTTGGATGAGAATGTCAATGCGTTGGTGTCAATTGAAGCTGATCGGATTTGGGGAAATGGCGGCGATTGTAACGAGTGTGGTCTGGCGGTAGAATTAGAAGAAGCCAAGCTGACATTAGAAGAGATGTTTGGCTTGCCGATTAAGTCTGTTATCGGCCGTCAGGATATTACCTGGGGTGAGGGATTCGTCATTGGTGATTCCTGTCCCTACATTGAGGATAATATCAGTCAGGCCCAGATGTGGAAAATCGATGCTTTTGATGCCGTTTCTGTTACCTACGATGCGGCACCATGGACCCTTGATTTGATGTATGCCAAAATTGATGAGCAGTCCATTAATCAGGATACCGAAGAGCTTGATGATGACCTTTTCGGTTTAAACATCAATTATGCTGGCTGGAATAAACAAAGTATTGACGGATATCTTCTCTTAGAGAAGGACGCCAATGCGGTTAGCGCGGCAAATATCAGCCGAAATGTCCAAGGCCTTTATGGCGATCCGTACGCAGTAGGGGCTATCGGTCTAAGAGCGGCTGGCGATGTTCTTCCGGTAGAAGGATTGACCTATCGCGCCGAAGGATGCTATGAATTTGGTACCTTTGCCGAATCCGAAGGAAGCGCTTCTAAGATTGATTTAAGTGCCTTTGGCGGATATCTCGGCGCCAAATATGAATTTGGCGGAAATCCGTATAATCCATTCATCGACGGCATGTGGGTAGTTATGTCTGGCGAAGAAACCACTCGAGGCGGGGATATGAGCCAGTTCTATCCCTTCTTTACCAGCGAAACTTATGGCGAAATTTTCAAGGAATATGCCATGAGTAATGCCCATATCATCAAGCTTTGCGGTGGATTTGATCCCATTGAGCCCATGAATATTTCTTTAGCGTTCTACCACTACATTGCTGAGGAGGATCGTTATATTTCGAACGATACTGCTAAAAAAGACGATCAACTCGGTAATGAGCTGGATTTGACCGTGACTTATAATTACACCGATGATGTCATTTTTGGCTTAAGCGTAGCCCAATTTTTCCCGGGCGATGTCTTTGGCAAAAGCACTGTCGGTGCCGATGGGACAACTTGTGTAACTGGTTCCTGCAAAGTGAAGTTCTAACTTAGTTGAAGCTTTAAACCCCCGGGGAACAAGCTTTCCCGGGGGTTTTTTATTGCTTACTGGTCGTAAAAAGATGGCAGGCAATGTAAAAGTGGCAGGTTATAAAGGTGATAGGCGATAGGTAGTGGGTAATAGGCGGTAGGTGATAGGCAGCACAGAGGCTATCTTTAAAAAGGTTTGACAGCAGCCCTAATTGATGGTAACATACAAGTTTAGAATTTATGCCTATATAACAAATAAAGGGGTAGTGAATAAATGATACTGGTTTACTTAACGCAAATTCTGGCCTTTGCCATTGCTATTACGGTTCATGAATCATCTCATGGCTGGATGGCTGACAAATTTGGAGATAAAACGGCCCGGGCGATGGGAAGAATTACCTTAAACCCGATTGCCCACATAGACCCTATAGGGACGGTAATTCTTCCTTTACTTTTAATCTTGACCCGGTCGCCGTTTATCTTTGGCTGGGCAAAACCGGTTCCGGTAAATCCCTACAACCTGCGCAATCCCCGTAAGGATATGCTCTGGATTGGCCTGGCCGGCCCGGCGGCTAATATTATTACGGCAATCATTTTTTCATTTATTCTACGCAGCGGTTTAATTATTCCTAATTCACTGGCTAATACTTTTATTGTCCAGGTTATTCTGATTAATTTAGTCCTGGCGATTTTCAATTTGATTCCGATACCACCGTTAGACGGCTACCAGATTCTTTCCGGATTATTACCCCGAGAGACAGCTATTTCCTATAGCCGCATAGAGCCTTACGGTATGTGGATACTGCTGGCCCTTTTATTCTTAGGGGTGATTGGGGGAATAATCGGTCTCGGAGTAGGGATTCTTTTTAAAATTTTGGTTGGGTGAGAAAATATGACTAAAAAGCGCATTTTAAGCGGGATGAGGCCGACCGGACCTCTTCATTTAGGGCACTGGTTGGGGGCATTGAAAAACTGGGTGGAGCTTCAGGATAAATACCTTTGTTTCTATATGATTGCCGATTGGCACGCCCTGATGAGTGAATATGCTGATCCCCAAGAGATAAAGAAAAATATCAAAGAATGTCTTCTCGATTGGCTGAGTGTGGGGATTAATCCGGAGGAGACGACAATTTTTATTCAATCGGCGGTTAAGGAGCATGCTGAACTTCATCTTTTACTTTCGATGATTTCGCCCTTAGCCTGGCTGGAGCGCTGTCCCACCTATAAGGAGCAGTTAAGAGAGCTAAAAACCCGGGATATTTCTACCTACGCCTATCTGGGATATCCGGTCCTTCAGGCGGCGGATATTGTTCTCTATAAAGCCGATGCCGTCCCCGTAGGTAAAGACCAACTGCCCCATTTGGAATTAACCCGGGAGATCGTCCGCCGGTTCCACCACTTTTATGGAAAGACCTTTCCGGAACCGGAGCCGATTTTGACGGAAACTTCGAAGCTCATGGGATTGGATAACCGCAAGATGAGTAAAAGTTATAATAATTTTATTGCCCTGGCTGATCCTCCGGCAGTGATTAATGAAAAGGTTATGACTATGATTACCGATACCAAACGGGTTAAAAGAAGGGATAAAGGGCATCCCCATCTTTGTAATGTATTTTCCTATCAGGAGCTTTTTAATCCGAAGGAAGCCCAGGAAATCAAAGACGCCTGCCAGAGAGGGTTAGGAGGGTGTACGGAATGTAAAAAGATTTTAGTCAGGACTTTAAACAAATTCTTGTCCGGATTTCGGGCCAAAAGAAAAAATTGGGAGATAAAACCTAAAAAATTGGAAGAGATTTTACAAAGAGGAAATGAACAGGCTAAAGATGTTGCCGCAAAAACATTAATTGATGTCCGTAAAAAGATGGGGCTGTCATAAATGGCCAAACTTATCGGATTGCCTAAAACAAAAGAAGGATATCGGGTAGAACTGGAGGCTTTTTCCGGACCGATTGAACTTTTGCTTCATTTGGTAAAAACCCAGGAAATTGATATTTATGATATCCCTATTGCCCAGGTTACCAATCAATACCTGGAGTATTTAACCTTGATGGAGGAGTTGGATTTAGATGTCGCCGGAGAGTTTTTAGTCATGGCGGCGAACTTAATATATATCAAATCAAAGACGCTTCTGCCCGAAGAACCGGTTGGTATAGAAGAGGAGGAAGAGGACCCTCGGGCAGAATTAGTTGAAGCTCTTTTGGAATACAAGAGGTATAAAGGGGCGGCCGGGCAATTAGAAGAGTTAAATCTACATCGTCAGGAGATTTTTGACCGGGGAGAAGCTAATCCGGAAGGTTTTGACAATGATTTAATCGAAACCGACCTATTCGGTTTAATCTCTGCTTTTCGCCAGGTTTTAACCGAGATTGGACAGGAGCCTTTTAAGGAAATCAGCCGAAGCCCGGTTACGGTTAAAGAAAAAATAAAAGAGATATTAAATTTTATCGAGGGGAAGGGGAGTTTTATCTTTGGTGAAATTTTTAGGAATGTAAGGTCAAGGATAGAAGCGGTGGCAACGTTTCTGGCTTTATTGGAGTTAATGAAACAGAGACAGATTCTGGTGAGGCAGAATAAAGTCTTTGGAGAAATAAGGATTTTTAAAAGATGAACCCGGAAGAAATTCAAGATATTATCGAAGCGCTTCTTTTCGCTTCAAGCAAGCCTTTATCCATCTCACAGATTAAAGAAGTGCTGGAAGAGGTAGATAATCAGGTAATTCGGCAGGCCCTTCTTGAGCTGCAAAAGAAACATGCGGAAGAAGCCAGGAATTTTCAAATTATCGAGATAGCCGGAGGTTTCCGTATTACTACTCTGCCTAAGTTTGCCCCCTGGCTGAAGAAACTTTTTTCTTCCCAGAAGAAAAATAAAATCAGTAAACAGGCCTTGGAAACCCTAGCCATTGTTGCTTATAAACAGCCGGTTACCCGGGCAGAGATTGAGGCGATAAGGGGTGTTAATGTCGATGGGGTGATACATAGTTTAGCGGAGAGGAAATTAATTCAGGTGGCCGGCCGCAAGCCTGTTCCGGGAAGACCTTTGATTTATCGCACCACTAATTATTTTCTGGATGCTTTCGGGTTGAAGGCGCTTTCGGATCTCCCCAGTATCGAAGAGTTAAAGGAGGTAGGAGAGGATGTCGTTAGAAGATTTGCGTCGAAAAATTGATAAGGTTGATGAAGGGATTCTTAAACTGATGAACGAAAGAGCGAAAATAGCTATCGAAATCGGCAGATTAAAAAGGCGGCAGGGTAAGGATGTTTATGTCCCCGACCGCGAACAAACAGTTTATGCCCATCTGATAAAAAGAAATAAGGGGCCGATATCGGCCAAGGCCCTGAAAGCGGTTTATAAGGAAATTATGGCCAATTCCCTGGCATTGGAAAAGCCGCTTTGTATTTCGTATCTCGGCCCGCAGGCAACCTTTACCCATATGGCGGCCAGGGAAAAATTCGGGGCGCAATCTAAATATGTTCCGGCCGGCAGTATCAACGATTGCTTTACTGAAGTAATTAAAAGACGGGCCGATTACGGGGTAGTGCCGATTGAAAATTCAACCGAAGGGGTGGTTAACCATACCTTAGATATGTTTATCGATTCAGATTTAGTTATTTGCGCGGAGATTCTTTCGGATATTTCCCATTATTTGCTGGGTAGCGCTCCGCTAAAGAAAATTAAAAAAATCTATTCTAACCGGCAGGCGATTGCTCAGTGCCGGGAGTGGCTTAAGAATAATCTTCCTAAGGCGAAGCTTATCGAGGTAGCCAGCACTTCCGAGGGCGCCCGGAGGGCCTCCCGGGATAAAGAGGCGGCGGCAATCGCCAGTAAATTGGCCGCGTCTATCTATAATTTAAAAATTCTTTCTGAAAGAATCGAGGATGTCGTCGGGAATGTTACCCGTTTCCTGGTTATCGGAAAAACCCTGGCTAAGTCGACCGGCAGGGATAAAACCTCGTTGATGTTTTCGGTAAAGGACCGGCCGGGAGCACTGTACCGCATGCTTAAACCCTTTGCCTTGAATAAAATTAATTTGACTAAAATTGAATCCCGTCCTTCGCGGAGAAAAGCCTGGGATTATATATTCTTTGTCGATTTAGAAGGACACCTGATGGATAAGAGAGTCGGGAAAGCAATTAAAGAATTAGAAAAAGAATGCCGGTATTTAAAAGTTCTCGGTTCTTATCCTAAAGGGTAGGTGAGGATTTCCGAATGATAAATACAGGCGGATTAAAACGGATGGATTTAAAATGAACAAAAAGAACCTAGAAGATATCGAGCCTTATCGAGCGGGAAAGCCTATAGAGGAGCTAAAGAGGGAAATGGCTTTAGAAGAAGAGATAGTTAAAATGGCTTCGAATGAAAATCCTTTAGGGCCATCCCCTAAAGCCCTGGTTTCTATTAGGGATAATCTGGAAACAATCAATTATTATCCTGATGCGGAGTGTTTTTATCTGAAAAAGGCGCTGGAGAAAAAATGGCGATTGGGAAGTGATTACTTCGTTATTGGCAACGGTTCGGATGAAATATTGATGCTTACAGCGGTAACTTTTTTGGAAGAGGGGGATGAAGCCATAACCGGATGGCCGTCTTTTCTTATTTATCCTCTGGTAATTAAAAAATTCGGGGGCAAGGTTATTTCCGTCCCGCTTAAGGATTTTCGTTTTAACCTCGCGGCTATCAGCAAAAGGATAACCGATAAAACTAAATTAATTTTCATTGCCAATCCAAACAATCCTACCGGGACGATAATTAGCCAAAAAGAGGCGGATGAATTTTTAAATGAGGTTCCGGAAAAAATTTTAGTTATCTTTGACGAAGCCTATGGCGAATTTGTCGATTCTTTGGATTACCCGAAGACAGTAGACTTTGTCAAAAAAAGACGAAATGTATTAATGCTGAGGAGTTTTTCTAAGTCATATGGCCTGGCTGGACTCCGTATTGGCTATGGGATAGGTTCGAAGGAGATTATCGCTTACCTTAACAGGATGCGTGAACCTTTTAACGTCAATAGGTTAGCCCAAATAGCGGCTACGGCTGCTTTAGGCGATTCGGAATTTTTAGCCAGAAGCAATAAAGTAATTAAAGAAGGACGGGCATATTTATATCAGTCTTTAAAGGAGAGGGGAATAAATTATGTTCCCTCCATGACCAATTTTATTTTAATCGAAGTCCCTATGGCCGGCCAGATTGTTTTTGAGGAATTACTTAAGAGCGGCCTGATTGTCCGGTCGATGAAGGAATATGACTTGGAAAATTACATTCGCCTGAGTATCGGTACTCCAAAACAGAACAAGCGCTTTATTAAAGCTTTGGATAAACTTCTTTCTAAAAATCAGATTGTGGATAATAAATGACAGAGGAGAGAAAGCAGACGTCTGTCGTTTGGATAAAGGAGGAAAGGGTATGATAATTGTTTTAAGTCCGGAGGCGACTAAAGAACAAATCAAACATATAAAGGATAAATTAGAAAGTGTGGGACTTACCCCGCATCTTTCTAAAGGGGTGGAAAGAACGATTATTGGGGCCATCGGGGATGAGGCGGTTTTACGCAGTGTTCCCCTGGAAGCCTTTCCGGGAGTGGAGAAGGTTTTACCGATACTTAAACCGTTTAAGTTAGCCAGCCGGGAATTTAAAAATCAAGGGTCGAAGATAAAGGTTAAAGATGTAGTTTTTGGCGGTGAGGAGGTTGTTGTAATGGCTGGCCCTTGCGCGGTAGAAAACAAACCGGTTCTTTTAGAGATAGCCAAAACGGTTAAAAAAGCCGGAGCCAAAGTTCTTCGCGGAGGGGCTTTTAAACCACGGACTTCACCCTATTCTTTTCAGGGGTTAGGCGAAGAGGGGCTAAAATATCTGCGTCAGGTGGGGGATGAAGTTAAGATGCCGGTGATAACCGAGATTATGGATCCGCGTGATGTAGAATTAGTCGCCCGATATGCGGATATTTTCCAAATTGGCGCCCGGAATATGCAGAACTTCACCCTGCTCAAGGAAGTGGGGGCTTGTAAAAAGCCAGTAGTTTTAAAGCGGGGAATGATGTCTACTTTAAAGGAATTATTGATGTCGGCTGAATATATCCTTTCGGGCGGCAATTATGAAGTTATTCTTTGCGAACGAGGAATTCGTACCTTTGAAGATGCCACCCGCAATACTTTTGATGTTAGTGCCATGCCGGTAATTAAACAATTGAGTCACCTTCCCATTATTGCCGACCCCAGCCATGCCACCGGTAAATGGGGTTTAGTTGAGGCGGTCGCTTTGGGGGCCACGGCTGCCGGAGCGGATGGTTTGCTGATTGAAGTCCATCCTCGTCCGGAAGAGGCTCTTTCTGACGGAGCCCAATCGTTATTGCCAGAAAATTTTATCCACCTGATGGAAGAGGTAAAAAAGGTTGCCAGGGCAGTGGGGAGGATGGTTTAGAGTGTCAAAGTATCAGAGTATCAAAGTGGCAAAGAGGCCAAGAATGCAAAAGAAAAAGCCGTTATTTCATACAGTAACTATAGTTGGCGTGGGGTTGATTGGCGGCTCGCTCGGATTAGCTATCAGAAAAAATAAATTAGCTAAGAGGGTGATAGGGGTCGGCCACCGAAGAGCATCTCTTCAAAAGGCCATAAAAAAGGGAGCCATCGATCTGGGAACTGTAAATTTATCATCCGGAGTTAAAGCGGCTGATTTAGTCATCCTGGCGACTCCGGTCAGCCTAATTTTGAGATTTTTAGGGAAAATTCCAGGGGACCTTAAACCAGGGGCTCTGGTAATTGATGTTGGCAGCAGCAAAGAAAAAATAGTTAAAAGAGGAGAGACGGTTCTTCCCAAGGGTAATTTTTTTATTGGCTGTCATCCCATAGCCGGTTCAGAAAAAAGAGGGATAGAGATAGCGACAGCTACTCTTTTTAATAAAACCGTGTCTATCGTTACTCCAAGCGGGGAAACCGACCGCCGCGCTTTGAAAAAGATAAAGGTTTTTTGGCAGAAAATAGGTTCAAAAGTAGAAATCATTTCTCCGGCGAAGCATGACCGTTTGATGGCTACAGTCAGCCATCTGCCTCATTTAGCGGCGGTGGGTTTGATTCTGAAACTTGCCCAAGAAAATAAAAGAAAGGTTGATTTATTTAAAGTTATCGGTCCGGGATTTAAAGACACAACCAGAATTGCCGCGAGTTCCCCTTTGATTTGGCAGGATATTTGCTTTTCTAATCAAATCAATATCAGGAGGGATCTTAAAAATTTTAGAAAGATTTTGCAAAGAATAGAGGAGTACCTTAAAAAGGGCAGGAAAAAGGATTTCTTTGATTATTTGGATAAAGCAAAAAAACTGCGGTCTTCACTATAGAGGTATATTTTTAAAAGCGGGATAACGAAATAACGATATAACGAGAAAAACGAGATAACGAAACATGTCGTCAAATATTGCTGTCAAGCCGGCAAAAAAAATTTCCGGCAGAGTTAAGATGCCTGGCGATAAATCAATTTCTCATCGGGCAGTTTTTTTAGGGGCGTTAAGTGAAGGTTTAACCGAGGTGGAAAATTTATCCGCGGGCGAAGATTGTTTGCGAAGTATTAAAGCCTTTCAGAATTTAGGTATCCGGATTGACCCCGTTAGAAAGGTTGAAAAAGAATCAAGCTCGGGGTTTTCTACCCAGTCGAATAATTCTACCTTAAAGATTTATGGACAGGGATTATCGGGTTTAAAGGAGCCGGTTCAGATTCTCGATTTAGGTAATTCAGGAACAAGTATACGCTTACTTTTGGGTGTTTTGTCCGGACAGAATTTCTGCACCGTTCTTACCGGAGACGAATCGCTGCAGAACCGGCCAATGCGCCGGGTAACGGGTCCTCTTGAAATGATGGGAGCCGAGATTGTCGGACGGGAAAAAGGGAATCTCCTTCCCCTAGTGATTAAAGGAGGGAAGATAACGGCCATTGATTATAAATTGCCTGTCGCCAGTGCTCAGGTTAAATCGGCTATTCTTTTAGCCGCACTTTATGCCAATGGAGAAACCCGGGTAGAGGAGCCGGCTAAATCGCGGGACCATACCGAACGGATGCTCTCGTTTTTTGGCGCCGAGGTAACCGTCAACGGTTTACGGGTAGGGATAAAGGGAAAACCTTCTTTATCCAGAGGAAAAATTTCCGTTCCCGGCGATATTTCTGTAGCGGCTTTCTTTTTAGTGGCTGCGGGATTACTGCCTTCTTCTTCTTTAGAAATTGAATGTGTCGGACTGAATCCCACCAGGTGCGGCATAATTGAGGCTTTACAGAAGATGGGGATGGAAGTTACCGCCGAAATAACTTCAGAGGATTTTGAGCCGCGGGGGAATATTAAAGCAGCAGGAAGTAAACTTAAAGGGATTACTTTAAAGGGAGAAATTATTCCCCGCATAATTGATGAAATTCCCGTTTTACTGGTGGCGGCGACACAGGCTGAAGGTAGAACGGTTTTTGAAGATATTGGAGAACTCAGGGTTAAAGAAACCGACCGGATACAGTCAATGACTTCAAATTTAATCAAGATGGGAGCAAGAATCGAAGAAGAAAATGACCGTGTGATTGTTATCGGACCGACCGCACTTAAAGGGACAACCGTAGAGAGTTTTGGCGACCATCGCACGGCCATGTCAATGATTGTCGCCGGTTTAATAGCTCAAGGGGAAACTACAATTTTGAATACGGATTGCATTAAAACTTCTACTCCTTTGTTCTGGGAAAATTTGAGTCGTTTAATTACATTCTGAGACGAACATTTTCTCTAGTGATAGTTTTACAATGACTCGTTATCCGGTGATTGCTATCGATGGGCCGGGCGCTTCCGGGAAAAGCACCCTGGCCAGAGCCTTAGCCAGAAGGTTAAAATTCCATTATCTGGATACCGGGGCGATGTACCGGGCTTTTGCCTGGCGGGTTCTCCGGGAGAAAATCGGCTTCAAAAACGAGAAGAAAATTGTTGCTTTTTGCAAACGGCAGAAAATAAAAGTTACCAAAAGTAAAAAAACAACCAGAACATTAATTAACGGGAAAGATGTGACCCGTGAAATTAGAACTTCCGAGGTGAGTGAAGCGGCCTCAATCTTGAGCAGGATAAGAGGGGTAAGAAAAATAATGGCTGAGAATCAGCGGAAACTCGCCAGAAAAAGGAAGGTGGTTTTAGAGGGACGCGATATCGGCACGGTGGTTTTCCCCCAGGCGGATTGCAAGATTTTTCTGGATGCCTCTTCGGAGGAGAGGGTGAGGCGGCGCTTAAAAGAGTTTTCAGATAAAGGATATAAAGTAAATAAGGCTAAAGTGAAAAGGGATTTAATCCGCCGGGATACCAGGGATACTTTGCGGAAGATTGCCCCTTTACGAAGAGCGAAGGATGCTGTCCTGCTTGATTCGAGCGATTTAACCATATCGCAAATGGTTGAGGAAGCGCTGAAAATTATCACCCAGAAAATCAAGGTTAATGTTTTATAGATTCGGCCGGTTTATCTGCTGGCTTATTTTTAAAATATTTTTTCTCCTTGAAGTATCAGGCCGAGAAAATATTCCAAGAAACGGCGCGGTTATGTTAGTGGCTAACCATGCAAGTTTCTTGGATCCGCCGCTTGTCGGTGTTGCCTCTCGCCGGGGGCTGGTTTTTTTTGCCCATCAGGGACTTTTTAATATTTCTTTTTTGGGAAAATTGCTTTGGAGTGTCAATGTCAAACCGATTAACCGGCAAAGGCTTGAATTCTCTATCTTAGCTAAGATTTCCCGGTTGGTTAAAACAAATAAGGCTTTTGTTTTCTTTCCGGAAGGGAAGCGCAGCAAAACCGGAGAGCTTCAGTCCGGAAAGCCTGGCGTTGGTCTAATTGCCTGGAAAACCAGGGTGAAGGTGGTGCCCGCTTTTATTCAGGGAACTTATCAGGCCTGGCCGGCTAAGGTAAAATTTTTTCACCCGGCTAAAATAAAGATAATTTTCGGGAAACCTTTGGAGCTCAGTAATTTTTATAAAGAAGGACCTTCAAAAGAATTATTCCAGAAAATTGCCGATAAAATGATGCGCTCGATAAATGAATTAGGGATTTGAGAAGAATTGTTTTAGCTAAACATATTGGGTTTTGTTCCGGTGTTAAGAGGGCGGTAAACTTAGCCTATGAAGCGGCTAAAGAAAGCAAGGTTTACTCGCTGGGCCCTTTGATTCATAATCCCCAGGAGGTAAAACGCCTGGAAAGAGCCGGGATTAAGGTTATTACGACCTTGGGCAATTTAAAGAAAGGAATACTGATTGTCCGTTCTCATGGCCTGCCCGGGCGGGTTATCGGCGAAGCCCGAAAAAGAGGGTTAAAAATTATCGACGCTACCTGTCCTTTGGTAAAGAAGGTCCAGGAGATTGCCGGGCGATTGAAAGAAAGGCGTTACCAAATTGTTATGGTGGCTGACCGCTATCATCCAGAGGTTAAAGCTGTCCAGGAAAGAGCCGGCCGTAAATTCCAGGTTGTTCCAAACGGAAAAAAGCCAATGTTTTTTCCCCGGCGGGATAAAATTGGTGTAATTGCCCAGACAACTCAGAGCGAAAAGAATTTCCGCGAGGTTATAAATCAGTTAAAAATTTTTAATAAAGGCCTGAAGATCTATAATACAATATGCCAGGAGACAGCCCGCCGCCAGAGAGAACTCCTGGGTTTGGCAAAGACGGTAGATGTGGTTTTGATTATCGGCGGGTTTAATAGCGCCAATACCCGCCGGCTACTTGAGCTAAGCCGGCAAGGCGGCATAGTTACTTACCAAATAGAGGAAAGTAAAGGTTTAAGGAAAATAAATCTGAAAGGAATAAAAAAAATAGGCATTGTTACTGGTGCTTCAACGCCTAATTGGATAGTTGAAGAAGTGGTTAGAAAGTTAGAAATAATGCCGGAAAGATAAAGGAGGTTGAAAGGAATGAAGAAGCTTGATAAATCTGGCCGAGAGGAAAAAGATTTCGATAAAAAAAAGATAACCGAAATCTATGAGGAAACTCTAAAAGGTATTCGGGAAGGAGAAGTAGTAAAAGGTAAAATTGTGAAGATTCAAAAAGGAGATGTTTATGTCGATGTCAGTTATAAATCAGAAGGAGCAATCGACATAAACGAGTTCCCTGAACCAGCCGCCCTCAAAGTTGGCGACGAAGTTAACGTCTATATTGAATCGAAAGAGAATGAGGAGGGTAACCTTGTTCTTTCTAAGGTAAAGGCTGATGAATCGAAAAGCTGGCAGTCGGTTTTAGAAATTGCCAAGGAGAATCGGGAAATAACCGGAAAGGTCTCCCGGATGGTTAAAGGCGGTTTTATGGTTAATCTGGGTATGGATGCTTTTTTGCCTGCTTCGCAGGTGGCCCTCCGCCCAGTTAAAAATTTAGCTGATTTTGTCGGGAAAGAATTGAATTTTAAAATTGTCAAAATTGACCGGAAACGTAAAAACGTCGTCGTTTCCCACCGTAAATGTCTTGAGGAGATTAGAGAAAAAGGACGGGACCAGTTATTAAAAGAAATTAAAGTGGGTGAGGTGAGAAAGGGCAGAATCAAGAACCTGACTGATTTCGGGGCATTTATTGACCTGGGGGGGATGGACGGCCTGCTTCATATTACCGATATTTCCTGGGGAAGAATTTCTCATCCTTCTGAAGTCCTGGCGGTTGGAGAGGATATAGAGGTGATTATTTTAGATTTTGATAAAGCGAGAAATCGAGTCTCTTTAGGGTTGAAGCAGAGAACGCCGAATCCCTGGGAGGGCATTGAAAATAAATATCCCCTGGGATCTAGGGTGAAAGGGAAGGTGGTAAATTTAGTGGATTATGGCGCTTTTGTCGAATTAGAAGAAGGCGTGGAAGGATTGATTCATATCTCCGAAATGTCCTGGACGGAAAAATTGGAACATCCTTCAAAAATACTAAAAATCGGAGATAGTATTGAAGCCTTGGTAATTAATCTTGAAAAAGAAAGCAAAAAGATTTCTTTAAGCATCAAACAATTGGAGACTGACCCCTGGATATTGGCTAAAGAGAAATATCTTCCCCAGGTAAAAGTTAAGGGAAGAGTGAAAAATATAGTTGATTACGGCGCTTTTGTCGAATTGGAAGAGGGAATAACCGGTTTAATCCATGTTACTGATCTTTCCTGGGGAAAGGTAGGCCATCCCAAAGATATCTTGAATATTGAAGAGGAGATTGAGGTAGTCGTTTTGGAGGTTAATCCCGATAATAAACGTATTTCTTTGGGCGTTAAGCAGTTAACGGAAAATCCCTGGGAGAAAATTTCAGAGAGGATAAATGTTGGCGATAGTGTCTCAGGTATGGTAAAGAAGACAACCAGCTTTGGCATCTATGTCGAATTAGAAAAGGATGTAGACGGTTTTGTCCCCAGCGAGGAATTATCCATAGAAGGGGAAAAAAAATCTGCTTCTGATTTTCAGATTGGCGATAAAATAACTGCCGGGGTGGTTGAATTGATTCCGGATAAGAGAGAAATAAAACTAAGTATCAAAAAATATCTGGGGAGTTCCAAATAGGTCTTTTTCTCCGGTTTTTATAGCTTCTTCCAAAACAATTACAGTTCACCTGCGGTTCTCTTCCTTTAATAAAGGGCGCATCAACCTTTTCTAAACAGTAGTCCTGGGCGAGCAGTCCGGTATAGGGGTCAATCCGGGCGAAAACAATATTTTCCGGCGGGAGAAAAGAAGCGGGTTCTATATTTTCTAATGCTTCCTTCATGAATTTAGCCCAGATGGGGGCGGCGACCCTGCCGCCGGTTTGTTTTTCTCCCAGGGACATCCGGTTGTCATAACCGGTGTAAACCACGGCGACCAAATCCGGGGTATATCCGGCAAACCAGGCT
Source organism: uncultured bacterium (assembly GCA_964506785.1). Classification (GTDB taxonomy): domain Bacteria; phylum CAZDME01; class JAYEMH01; order JAYEMH01; family JAYEMH01; genus CAZDME01. The sequence goes on from CAZDME010000002.1 coordinate 44,803, forward strand.
TCCGTATAATCGTTTGTTGTTCCGGTTTTCCCCGCCGCCGGCCGGCCGATACGGGCGCGCGTGCCCGTTCCTCTTAAAATTACTCCTTCAAGCATTTTGGTTAAAATATAAGCTGTTTCTTCCTTAATAATTTCCTTTTGTTGAGCTAAATTTTCTTCCAGGGGATTACCGTTATTATCTAACAGTTCCCTGATGGCAATTGGTTTAGTCCAGATGCCACGATTGGCTAAAACGGCATAACCAGAGGCCAGCTCAAGCGGGGTTACCTCCGATGTTCCCAAAGCCAGGGAATAATGGGCTCCTAACCGTCCCGGGATATTCATCATTTTTTCCGCGCAGGAGACAACATTGTCTACGCCAAGGCGGCTAAGCAATTTAACGGTGGCTACATTCCGGGAACGCTCAAGGGCTTTCATCAGCGTCGTCGGACCGAAAAATTCCTTTTCATAGTTTTCCGGAGACCAATAACGTTTCTCCAATGTTTTTATTGCTTCTTCCTTCTCTTCATCAGTTAATTCAAGATTTAAGGCGAGACTTTCTTTTTCTGTCTCAATAAACCTTTTAAATTTTTCTAATTCCCTTTCGGTCAGAATTTCATAAATTTTGTTTTCCTCTAAATCATAAACCAAAGGAGCATCATCAATAACATCAGATGCCTGCCAGCCACGTTCAATAGCCGTGGTATAAACAAAGGGTTTAAAGGCCGAGCCTGGTTGGCGGCAAGCTTGGACAGCCCGGTTAAAAACCGATTCCTTAAAATCTCTGCCGCCAACCATCGCTTTTATATACCCGGTGTGGGGGTCTAAAGAAACCAAAGCCCCCTGGAGTTTTGGCGGCTCAAGCGGTTCAAGAGGTTGTTTTTCGCTTAAATCTTTCTCCTCTTTTTTTTCTTCTATCGGCGGACGATTTTTATCAAAAAATTCCAAGCCTTCGACTAAAGCTTTTTCGGCAATTTCCTGGAGCCGGGGGTCCAGGGTGGTGTAAACCTTCAGGCCTCCTCGATAAAGCAGATTTTCTCCGTATTTTGCTTCGACATATTTACGGATATATTCAACAAAATAGGGCGCTTTATGATAAGCGCTGGGACGGGCCTCTTTAAATTCTATGGGATATGCTTGAGCAATTTTTTCATCTTCTCTGGTAATAAGACCGGCCTTTCTCATTCTGGTCAAGACATAATCTCTTCTTTTAAGGGCGCGTTCTTGATGGCGAAAAGGGGAATAAAAGCCAGGGGCCCGCGGCAAACCGGCTAAAAAGGCTGACTCTGATAAATTTATTTTTTCAAGCGGTTTGGCAAAGTAATTCCAGCTGGCGGCGGCGACGCCATAGGCGCCCCGTCCAAAATAGATTTGATTAAGATAAAGCTCTAAAATTTCTTCTTTAGAATATTTTTTTTCGATTTGCAGGGACAAAATTGCTTCTCTGATTTTTCTCTTTAAGGTCTGTTCCCGGGTTAAAAAAAGATTGCGGGCAAGCTGCTGGGTAATGGTGCTGCCGCCTTGAATTGTTTCGCCGGCGAGGAAGTTAACCCTTAAGGCGCGGAGGATTCCCCGGAAATCAATTCCCCAATGCCGAAAAAAGTTACCATCTTCAGTAACGACGATGGCTTCCTGTACATATTTGGGCACATTTGATAGTGCGGTGAGAATACGTTTCTCGGCAAAAAACTCGGCAATTACCTCGCCATTTTCGGCATAAATCCTGGTGATTAAATTGGGCTGGTATTTTTCCAGGGTTTTGACCTGGGCAGATTCCTGAAGGAGAAAATTAACCAAGCCGAATTCAATCCCCCAGGTAATAGCCAGGATTATCCCGAAAACATATAACGGCAGGAGCTTTTTTTTCAACATTTCTTTTTGCTCAAATCGCACATCCTCTTGAAAACAAACTTTTTCTAAATTCGGCTTTTGAACCGCACCCCATAATATCTCACTAAACGCTCTCTGTCAATTTGATTTTTTTATTGCCCTATGCCTGAAATTGTGGTATTTTTAAGTGCTGTCTAAAAGAGACGGTTTATGCCCCGCGGCAGGCAGGGGAGCCGAATTCAAACCGAGGAAAGTGGACTTATGGCCCATACAGTTGAGAGCCAATTATCCCTGGTAAAAAGGGGAGTTGAGGAAGTAATTCCAGAAAAAGAGCTGGCGAATAAATTTAAGGAGGCAAGCCGGGGGAAAAGGGCTTTAAGGATAAAATTTGGGGCTGATCCTACCGCGCCTGATTTGCATTTAGGGCATCTGGTGATTTTACGCAAGCTTAGGCAATTCCAGGAGTTAGGGCATCAAATTACTTTTATCATTGGGGATTTTACGGCGATGATTGGCGATCCCAGCGGGAAGATAGAGACCCGTCCAAAACTCAGCCAAAGCGAGATAAAGAAAAATGCGGTTACCTACCAGAAACAAATATTTAAACTGCTTGATCCCGGAAAGACAGAGGTTCTTTTTAACAGCAGCTGGTTAGGGAAAATGGATGTCAGCTATTTTCTTAAGCTCAGCTCTCGCTATACCGTCGCCCGGATGTTAGAAAGGGATGATTTCTTTAAGCGTTATAAAGATAAGAAGCCAATTACCATTCTCGAATTTCTATATCCGCTTCTGCAGGGCTACGATTCGGTAAAGATTCAGGCCGATATCGAAATTGGCGGTTTTGACCAGAAGTTTAATCTCTTAGTCGCCCGGGACCTGCAGCGGGAATATAAGCAGGTTCCCCAGGTAGTCCTTATGCTGCCTTTGCTTGAGGGGACCGACGGGGTAAAAAAAATGAGCAAGTCCTACGGGAATTATATCGCTATAAACGAACCGGCCCAGACAATGTATGGGAAAATTATGTCTATCCCCGATTCGTTGATAATCAAATATTTTGAACTGCTTACCGATGTTGATAAACAAATCATAAAAAAAATTAAAGGAGAAGTTTCTCAAGGAAGCTTGAATCCCCGCGATGCCAAGGAGCGTCTGGCCATAGAAATCGTCGGGACTTTTTATCCGGAAAAAGAAGTAGAAGAAGCCGGCCAGGAATTTAAAAGGATTTACGTAGACAAGACGCTTCCGGCAAAGGTTACCGTCATAAAAAAACTACCGGCAGCTTTAAAAAAAGAAATAAAAGGGGGTTCTATTTGGCTGGTCCGCCTGCTTACTCAAACCCGCCTGGTCTCCAGCGGAAAAAAAGCCCGCAGCTTAATTACTCAAGGCGGCATTCAAATTGACGGCGAAACGATTAAAAATATAGACTATCACCTTGAGCTTTCTCGGGAGCACATCATCAAAGTGGGTAAACACATCTTTAGAAAAATTTTAGCCCAATAATTCATTCCGTCATTCTTCTACCTATGAAAAACAAATGGATAATTTAACTTTCCCTTCAGAGCCGTTTTCAGTTCAGCCAGAAGCCATATCAGTTGAGGAAATGCGCTCATTTGACCGATGGGCCGGAGAGATTGGCCTTTCCCCTTTGATTTTAATGGAGAATGCCGGGAGGGCCGTTGCCTGGGCGTCTAAAAATTTTTTGCCACAGGGGAGAAGGAATCAAGCGGCCGTTTTCTCCGGGCCCGGCAATAACGGCGGTGACGGCTTTGTTGCCGCCAGATATCTTCATAATTGGAGGATAAAAACGGATATCTTTCTCCTTGGCGAAAAAGAACATTTAAAAAAAGAAGCAAAGATTAACTTTAAGGTTCTCTTAAATTTAAAAATTAAATGCCTCGGGCTAGAAAGCCAGTCTATCCGGCAGGCGGTTTTAGCCGGGTTAAAAGGGTATGATTTAATTATTGACGCTCTTTTAGGAACAGGTTTAAAAAAGCCGGTTGAGGGAAAATTGTTAGAAATTATTGAAGCCATAAATCAATCCGGGCGTCCGGTAGTGGCGGTGGATATTCCTTCAGGGATGGATGGAGATAGCGGCGAAATACTCGGAGCCGCTGTCAGGGCGTCCGAAACGGTGACTATGGCTGTTCCCAAAAAGGGATTTCTTAATCCGCAGGCCAAGGCCTATTTGGGTAAGGTAAGAATAGCTGATTTAGGGATTGCTTATCGAAAAAAAAGGTTAAAATGAGTTTAGTCAAGGTATTAGAAGATTCTGCTTATAAATACCCCCGCCGGGCCGCTCTTATATTCGGGAAACGTAAAATTACCTATCAAAGGCTCACCGAAGATATAAAGCGTGTATCGTCGCACCTCATTTCCCTCGGTTTAAAGCCCCGAGAAAGGGTGGGATTGCTGCTTAGGAATTCGCCTGAATTCATAATCAGCTATTTTGCTATTTTAAAAGCCGGCGGGATAGTGCTTCCCATAAATAATTTTTTACAGGTTGAGGAGATAAAATTTATTTTAGAAGATGCCCAGGCGATAATGCTTATTTCAGAACTTTCGCAGAAAGAGAAAATTTCGGTTCTGCGTTTAAGGCTGGAACATTTAGAAAAAGTAATTATTGTTGACGGGGAAGTTCCCGATTTAGTTTCTTTTTCTCAATTTCAAGAGGTTCTGCCCTGTCAATGGCCGAGATTGGATGTCGATGAATTGGCGGTAATTCTTTATACCTCTGGCACCACCGGATATCCTAAGGGAGCAATGCTTACCCATCAGAATCTCTTGTCGAACACGCGTGCCTGCAGTCAATTCATTAAATTCAAAGCTAAGGATTCCTTTATCTGCATTCTTCCGATGTTTCATTCGTTTAGTTTCACGGTCTCTGTCTTAATCCCTTTTCTTTTAGGCGGAAAAATTCTTATTTTCGATAAGATGCGGCCGTTCGCGGAAATAATTAAAGGGATAATCTATCATCGAATCACTATTTTTATCGGCATCCCGGCTCTTTTTCAAATATTAGCGGAAGTGAAATTACCCTGGTTCTTTAAATTATTTTCTTTTTTGAATCCGGTTAAAATAGCTGTTTCCGGGGCGGATAAACTCCCGGTAAATGTTTTAGGAGATTTTAATAAAAAATTTAGATTTCCTCTTTTGGAAGGATATGGTTTAACCGAAGCCTCACCGGTAGTTTCGGTCAACCCCATAGATAAACGAAGAAAGGCCGGCTCGGTCGGTTTGCCTCTCCCTGGAATTCGGGTAAAGGTGGTCGATAAACAGGATAAAAAATTACCGCCCAATGCCATCGGAGAGTTATTGGTTAAAGGGCCGAATATAATGAAAGGTTACTGGAATCGTCCGCAGGAAACCAAGGCGGTTTTGCAGGAAGGCTGGCTTTATACCGGTGATATTGCCAAAATCGATGAAGAGGGTTATATCTATATTGTTGACCGGAAGAAGGATTTGATTATTCATCACGGCCTTAACATTTATCCCCGTGAAGTCGAAGAAGTCCTTTATCGAATACCCCAGGTCAGCCAGGCAGCGGTTATCGGCTTAAAAGAGGAAAGACGGGGAGAAGTGCCGGTTGCCCTGGTGGTTTTAAATCCAGATAAAGAGATAAGCGAAAAGGATATTATCAATTTTACCCGGCAGCAGTTAGCCCCTTATAAGGTGCCCAGAAAAGTAATTTTTAGAGAGACACTGCCGAAAACAGCTACCGGAAAAATTGCCAAAAAAGCCCTCAGGGCCGAAATAAATAAGGGTTGACAAAATATTTTTACTATGCTATGATTTAAAAATCGTTAAGATTTCAGGGGAGGTGACAAAATGGGAAAGTTTTTAAGCATTGTTGGCGGATTGGTAGCTTTGGTTTTAGGGGTTGTCGGATTAATTGCCTGGTGGGATCTTTTTGTCAAGGCTTTGATGGCTACTGTTCCGGCTATTCTTATACTCGGCGGGTTAATAGCTCTAATTGGCGGTATTAACGAATTAAAAGAATCAGCGGGCAGCAAGAAAAAGGAAGAGCCGGCCAAAGAAGAGCCGCCTAAGGCATAAATAAAATTTTGAATAACTAATTTTGCCCTTGTCTATAAAATCGTGTTTCGTTTACGGCAGGGGCATTTTTTTCTTATTTTTCTATTTCCGCTAAGGATGTGAATTATGAAAAAAAAATTAGTTTTTTTTCTGTTTCTAGCTGTTTTTCTCACATTTCTTTCAGTTGAAGCTAAGATTGATTTTGAAAATCAGCGCCAGGCGATGGTTAAATCCCAGATTGAAGCCCGGGGAATAAGTGACAGTCGAGTATTGGGAGCGATGAGGCAGGTAGAGAGGGATAAATTTGTCCCGGCAGTGTTTCGTCACCTCTCTTATACGGATCGGCCCCTGTCCATCGGGAAAGGACAGACTATCTCTCAGCCCTTTATTGTTGCTTTGATGAGTGAATGTTTAGCCTTAAAAGGAGGAGAAAGAGTTTTAGAGATTGGCACCGGTTCAGGCTATCAAGCGGCAATTCTGGCGAAAATTGCCAAAGAGGTCTATACGATTGAGATTATTCCTTCTTTAGCCCAAGGGGCAAAGAAGCGGTTAGAAGAAATGGGGTACAAAAATATAAAGGTGAAGATTGGAGATGGATTTTTAGGCTGGCCGGAATTTGCTCCTTTTGACGGGATTATGGTTACTTGTGCTCCGCCTGAAGTTCCGCCCCCTTTAATCGAGCAGTTAAAAGAAGGCGGACGGATGGTTATTCCGGTAGGTGAATTCTTTCAGGAACTAAAGGTTTTAGAAAAGAAAAAAGGAAAAATTATTATCAGGGATGTTATCCCGGTTAGATTTGTTCCTATGACCGGTGAAGGAGCAGAAAAAGAGTAGATAGAGGAAGAAGTATATAAACTCAACTTTTTTTGCTTTCGCTTAATATATATGCTATACTTTATGTAAGTTTAGATTCTAGATAAAGGCTACTCCCGGAATGGGAGGCGCAAAGCTACAGTTCCTGAGGTAAATCCTGAGCTTGTCGAAGGATAGTCGAAGGAAGGCTGAGTTGCCTAGAAACTCATCCGCCAATTTTTGCGGCGGAATAGGTGATTCAGCTTTTTTTTAATGAGTCCGTGACTTATGGAGCGATAGCAAACATAAGTTACTGGACGAATTAATCCCCAGTACTTAGATTTCGAAGGAATCTACAGGGGGATAAGCAGGCAATTCGGTTTTCTTAGTTCAATGAGCCAAAATTAGGTTGCAGATGAGAATTCTTACATTTTCTAGTCTACACTTTACACTTTGGAAAAAGCTCCTAAAGGCAACATCTATAGTTGTCATCGGGGCTTTTTTGTTTAATCTAGGCTGGGTGGATTTTGCCCGGGCAGAGGCGGATTTTTCCCTGCGACCTTGTCCGGCAAAAAAGGACTTTATAATTTCTGAAAAATTATTCGGGGAAATTAGCCCAGGAGATAGCGAAGACAGATTGTTACCGCTATCTAACCGAAGTGTCGAGCAATTGATATCCAAATTGGAAGGAGCCATGCCTTATTTTGAAGAAGAAAATCCTGATTGGACTAAAACATATGAAGTTATCGAAAAATTAGGAATTAGAAAAAATGTAGAAATTATGCTTTTTGCCGGTCATGAAATGGATAAAAATGATTTTCTAAGGATAGAAAAAGAGGTAAAGCAAAAAGACGTTAAAATTACTTACCATTGCTACCAAGGAGACAGTTGGCCGACTTTTAAAACTTTGATTTTTAAAGACAGTGAAATGCCTTTGCTTGGAGACGAAGTTTTTTCCTTAAGCCTTCTTTTGGAAAATATCAATCAGCATGTTAAAAAAGGCCTTGCCTTTGTAATTGTCCAATATATAAAAGGGCAATATATAAAAATATCAGTCGTAGATAATGGAGAATGGACGAAATATCTATCAATCGAAGAGGCAATTAAATGGGGAAAGCCTTCCTGTAACACCGAAAATCAAGGGATGGCTTTAAGTATAGCAGTCGGGAGTGCTGATTTATCGATAATCGAAAAGCCTTTGCAAAGCGGGATTATTACGCCGGATGAGCGAAAAGATTATGAACTCAACTTTGTTCTTAGAGCAGCTCGAGGAGAATTTAAAGCTGCTCCTTTCCTTAAATGGGGAGTGAAAAATAACAAAAAATATGGCACAAGTATTAGCGTCTATTTTTATAGAGGCGATGGCGATGTAAAAAAATGGAGGGAAAGATTAATAAGGGAATCAATTGCCGATTTATTAAATAAAACCG
>CAZDME010000003.1:0-46830 GCA_964506785.1 uncultured bacterium
TAAAAACCAGTCGGTCGTTGTATAAGAGATCGAATGTATTAACTGACTTCACTTCTTTACAAGAGATCCCTTGAAGATTGCGTGCCGCCCGATAAAAAATCTCGTTTCGCCCATCTAATAAGAATATCACTTTTTTCTCTTTTAGCTTCAGCTTGTTTAAAATCTCCGCCACTTCTTTGGTTTTGGGATGGCCGATTTTTAGCTCGTCAATAATAATTAGACAATTGCTATTTAGCTTATCGAGAAGCACTGACTTTAACGCCAGCTTCATTACTTTTTTGGGAATAGAGAAAGAATAATCCCGGGGATGGGGACCAAAAATATCCCCCCCTCCTCGCCAAAGCGGTGAACGGATACTGCCTGCCCGGGCCCGCCCGGTGCCTTTCTGCCGCCAGGGCCTACGTCCGCCGCCTCTAACGTCGCTTCTTCCTTTCGTCGCTGCTGTTCCTTCTCGGCGACTCGCCAGAAGCCGGCGGATATCTTCATAAACAGCCTGAGGACTGATTTTCCCCTCAAAAATTTCTGGGTTAAGGCTTACCTTACCGACCTTTTCGCCTTTAACATTAATTACATCTAATAAAACCGGCACTTGAATTTACCCTTTTTTTTCTGGCTTCTTTTTATCCAATTTCTTTTCTTCTGCCTTTTGCTCCGCTTTTTTCTCTTCCGCTTTTTTTTCTATCGATTTATGTTTTTTCTTAATTGCTTTTTTAATTATCAGCAGAGTGCCTTTGGCCCCAGGCACCGCTCCCTTTATTATCAAAAGGTTATTAGCTAAATCGCGCTTGACAATTTTAGAATTTTGTAAAGTCTCCTTTACCCCGCCCATTCTACCTGGCATCCTTCTTCCTTTAAAAACTCTGGCCGCGTCGGTACTGCCAATCGAACCCAAAATACGATGGGTCATCGATCCGTGGGTCGCCGGACCACCATGAAACTTCCAGCGTTTCATTGCCCCGGCAAAACCCTTTCCTTTGCTGATTCCGGTTATATCGACAAAATCGATACCTTCAAAAATATCCAAATTAATAACTTGGCCGACTTGATAATCATCCCCAATATAATGAAATTCCTTAAGGACTTTCTGCGGCTTCACTCCAGCTTTTTTGAAGTGTCCCTGCAGAGGTTTAGTTGTCCTTTTCTCCTTTTTCTCCATAAAACCAAGCTGGATGGCCTGATATCCCTCTTTCTCTTTGGTTTTTCTCTGGACAACCTGACAGGGACCAGCTTCAATCAAGGTAACCGGAATAACCTTTCCCGCGGCATCAAAGATTTGAGTCATACCAATTTTTCTGCCCAAAAGACCAACTGTCATTTCTACCTTCTTTATTATCAGTTAACTGTGTGCAGTTTACAGTTAACAGATAAAGATATTATCACTATCCACATCCACTAATTGCAAACTCTAAATTATTACAGTTTTATTTCCACGTCGACACCAGCCGGAAGATTCTGCTTCATCAAAGCATCCACGGTTTTTGCCGTTGGATTGATTATATCCAGCAATCGCTTATGAGTTCGAATCTCAAACTGCTCCCGGGATTTCTTATCGATGTGAGGAGAACGCAGAACGGTAAAACGTTCGATTTTGGTCGGAAGCGGAATCGGCCCATAAATTTTCGCTCCGGTTCTCTTGGCTAATTCGACAATTCCCAGGGCTGATTGGTCGACAATTTTATGGTCATACCCCTTAAGCCTAATTCTGATTGTCTGTTGAATTATCTCTGCCATCAAGTTCCTTTTAGTTCGTTAGAAACCACCCGCCAGAGCAACTGACATAGTTTTGGCATGAAACCTCTAGCCGGTTTTATTTTTATCAAGAATTTTTTCTGTAATTTGCCGCGGCACTTCCTGATAGTAAGAAAATTCCATCGAATAAGTAGCTCTGCCTTGAGAAAGAGAACGCAGGTCAGTGGCGTAGCTAAACATAGAGGCCAAGGGAACAAAAACGCGGATAACTTTGGCCCCGGCCTTCTCCCCCATTTCTTCAATCCTTCCCCTTCTGGCACTTAAATTTCCAATAACATCTCCCATAAATTCCTCAGGGACAATTACTTCTAAATTCATTATTGGCTCAAGCAATACCGGCTTGGCCAATTCGGCCGCTTTTTGAAAAGCCATGGAGGCGGCAATTTCAAAAGCGATATCAGATGAATCGACCTCATGATAGGAACCGTCTAATAATTTGCTGCGAATATTTACTATTGGATATCCCGCCATTACTCCTTTTTCCATGGCTTTGATTATGCCTTTTCTGACCGAGGAGATATACTCTTTAGGAATTATCCCCCCTCTGGTTTTGTCAATAAATTCAAACCCGTCTTTAATCGGTTCAATTTCCAAAACCACGTGTCCGTATTGCCCGTGTCCGCCACTCTGCCGGATGAACTTTCCTTCGGCTTTAGCTTTATTCACAACCGTTTCCCGATAGGCAACTTGAGGTCTGCCCACGTTTGCCTCAACTTTAAACTCCCGAAGCATCCGGTCAATGACTATCTCTAAATGCAATTCACCCATCCCTGACATAATGGTTTGATTGGTTTCCGGATTATAACTTATCTTAAACGTTGGGTCTTCTTCCGATAACTTGGTTAAAGCCTGAGATAGTTTTTCCTGATCAGCCTTGGTTTTGGGCTCAATGGCTACCGAAATAACCGGCTCAGGGAAGCGAATTGTCTCTAAAATAATCGGATGGCTCTCATCGCTCAAAGTATCACCGGTAGTGGTTTCTTTGAAACCAATGGCCGCAGCGATATCTCCGGTAAAGACCTCGCTCCTTTCTTCTCTCTTATTGGCGTGCATCTGAAGAATTCTACCAATTCTTTCTTTCTTCTCTTTATTTACATTCCATATATAGGCTCCGGCCTTGATAATTCCTGAATAAACCCGAAAGAAGGTTAACTTACCAACATAAGGATCGGTCATTATTTTAAAGGCGAGAGCGGACATTGCCTCATCGTCTGCTGTCTTTCTCACCTCTTCCTTTTGCGTTTTTGGATTTATCCCCTTTACTGGAGGTAAATCGAAAGGAGAAGGCAAATATTCTATTACGGCATCGAGTAACGGCTGAATGCCCTTGTTTTTCAAAGCTGTCCCGCATAAAACCGGAATAATAGAATTATCCAAGGTGGCCTTTCTAATCGTTTCTTTAATCTCCTGGGAGGAAATTTCTTTCCCCTCAACATATTTTTCTAAAAGGTGGCCGCTGTGGTCAGCCACTTTTTCAATCAATTCCTCTCGGTAATGTTCGGCTTGCTCCAGGTAATCTTCAGGGATATCCGCCGAATCAAAGTTTTCGCCTAAATCCCCTTCTTTCCAGATTAGAGCCTTCATTTCAACCAGATCAATTACCCCTCGGAATTTATCCTCACCCCCTAAAGGCAAATGCAGCGGAACGGCATTAGCCCCTAAACGTTCCTTCATCATCTTTATTGTCCCTAAAAAATCTGCTCCCACTCGGTCTATTTTATTGACAAAGGCAATCCGGGGAACATGATAACGGTCCGCCTGATGCCAAACAGTCTCTGATTGAGGTTCTACTCCGCCCACGGCACAGAAAACGGCAATAGCGCCGTCAAGCACCCGCAGGGATCTTTCTACCTCAATGGTAAAATCCACATGCCCGGGGGTATCGATTATATTAATTTGATTTCCCTTCCAGAAGCAGGTCGTCGCCGCCGAAGTAATGGTAATGCCCCGTTCTTGCTCTTGTTCCATCCAATCCATAGTCGCCGTGCCTTCATCAACATTACCAATGCGATAAACCTTTCCGGTATAATAGAGGATTCTTTCGGTCGTAGTCGTTTTACCGGCGTCGATATGAGCCATTATACCGATATTTCTCGTCTTTTTTAAAGAGACCTTTCTTTCCATTTTCTTTTTAATCTCTTGAATATGCTTTTCCACAATACCTGCTACTCATTTTCAAAAATGAGGTGGTAGACTCTAGGACATAGATTGTAGGTTTTTTTCTATACCCTATAACCTATTACCTAGCACCTGCTTCTTACCATCTGTAATGGGCAAAAGCCTTGTTGGCTTCAGCCATTTTATGGGTATCTTCTTTTTTCTTTATTGCCGTCCCGGTGTTGTTATAGGCATCTAAAACTTCAAGGGCAAGTTTTTCTCCCATAGGTTTTCCGGCCCGGGCCCGGGCAAAACCAACCAGCCATTTTATCGCCAGGTTCACCCGCCGTTCTGGGGAAACCTCCATCGGGACTTGGTAGGTAGCCCCTCCCACACGGCGCGGTTTAACCTCTAAAACCGGTTTGGTATTATCCACCGCTTTTTTCAATACCTCCAAGGAATTTTTATTGCCGGTTTTCTCGCTGAGCGAATTAAGGCAGTCATAGAAAATTCCCTCGGCCACGCTTTTTTTCCCTTTGCGCATAATATCGTTAATAAACTTGGTTACCAGGATATCTTGAAATTTTGGGTCGCCAACAACCTTTCTTTTGGCTACACTACCTTTTCTCGGCATAGATTTTTACCTCTTCCTTTATGTATGAGTTTTATCTAGCCCCTGCCGCCGCTGGGGCCTTTTTCCCTTTGGGCTTTTTCACTCCGTATTTGGAACGCCCTCTATTTCTTTCTTCAACACCAGCGGTATCTAAGGTCCCGCGGATAATATGATATCTTACACCGGGTAAATCCTTTACCCGGCCGCCTCGAACCAAAACAATGGAGTGTTCCTGTAAATTATGCCCGACACCCGGGATATAAGCCGTTACCTCTACGCCGTTGGTAAGTCTAACCCGGGCAATTTTACGTAAGGCCGAATTAGGTTTTTTAGGCGTAACTGTCTTAACATAGAGACAAACACCTCTTTTCTGCGGACAACGGTTTAAAGCCGGCGACTTAGTTTTTCTTTTTATCGGCTTTCTTCCTGCATGGAACAACTGGCTAATCCTAGGCACAGTTTCCCCTCCGTTTTACCTGGCAACTGTAATATGAAAAAATCAATAATGAAGATTTTCGAACAATAATTTGCATTGATATTCTATTTTTTATGCGGTCTTCACCTTTATATCCCGATGTCTCTCAAATCCGGTCCCGGCAGGAATGAGATGCCCAACGATAACATTTTCTTTAAGCCCCCGCAAATCATCGTTTTTCCCCATGGTTGCCGCTTCGGTTAAAACCCGGGTCGTTTCTTGGAATGAAGCAGCGGCAATGAAACTTTCGGTACTGAGAGAAGCTTTGGTAATTCCTAAAAGCTTAGGAACCGCCCGGGCCGGCTTTTTCTTCTGCTTCACCAACTTCTCGTTTATCACATTAAATCGGGCCTTATCGACTTGTTCTCCAATCAGTAATTCTGAATCGCCGCTTTCAACAATTTCAATCTTCTTGAGCATCTGGCGGACAATAATTTCGATATGTTTATCGTTTATCGTTACCCCTTGAAGCCGGTACACTTCTTGGACTTCATTAACTAAATATTCCTGAAGTCGTTTATCGCCGCAGATTCGCAAAATATCGTGCGGCACCACCGGGCCGTCCGTCAATTGCTGTCCGGCTACTACCCGGTCCCCTTTATATATAATCAAATGTTTCCCCGGCGGAATAACGTATTCAGCCTCGGCTATTTCACTTTTCACTTTCACTTTTCGCACGCCCTCTTCCATACCGGCAAAATCAACCAGTCCGTCGATTTCAGTAATTACCGCCGGGGATTTAGGCCGGCGCGCTTCAAAAAGTTCGGCAACACGGGGTAAACCTCCGGTAATATCTCTCGTTTTCATAATCTGCCGGGGGGTTTTGGCTAAAAGGTCTCCAGCAAAAATCTTTTCATTCTGCTTAACGACAATATGAGCTCCCGTGGGTAAAGGGTATTTGCCAACAACCTCATTTTTTCCCTTGACAATAACGATCTGAGGGTGCAGTTCCTCCTTATGCTCAATAATCACCCTTCCGCGTATGCCGGTTATCACATCAATCTCCTCATGCATAGTCAAGCCTTCATAGATATCCTCATGTTTTACCACCCCTTCAACCTCACTTATGATTGGTGAGGTATAAGGATCCCATTCAGCTAAAACTTTTCCCTTTTGAATCTGGCCATTATCGGGAATATGTATAATTGCCCCTGGGAGCAGGCTATATCTTTCTAACTCTCGGCCTTCTCCATCCAAAAGACTAATTTCTCCATTTCGGTTAAAAACGACAATATTTCCGTCTTTATTTTTTACCGTACGTAAATTGAAATATTTGACTCGGCCCTCGTTTCTGACAATGATTTTAGATTGTTCGACCACCCGGCTGGCCGTGCCTCCAATATGGAAAGTTCTCATCGTCAGCTGGGTGCCCGGCTCCCCGATCGACTGAGCGGCAATTACCCCGACGCTTACCCCCAATTCCACCATTTTTCTAGCCGCTAAATCCCGCCCGTAACATTTAGCACAAACGCCAAAAGATGATTCGCAGGTAAGAACCGAACGGATACGAATCTTTTCTATTCCGGCTTTTTCAATCTGCTCGGCTTTCTCCTCAGTAATCTCTTCCCCGGCTTTAACGATAATTTTATCGGTTACCACATCAACGGCATTATCCAAAGCTACCCGTCCGACAATTCTTTCTTTAAGGGAGACCACTGGCTTATCGCCTTCCATAATTGCCCCGATTAAAATACCGTTTAAAGTCCCGCAATCGACCTCATCAATGATAACTTCTTGGGCCACATCTACTAAACGCCGGGTTAGATACCCGGAGTCAGCCGTCTTCAAGGCCGTATCAGCCAAACCCTTCCGGGCTCCATGAGTAGAAATAAAATATTCTAAAACGGTAAGTCCTTCCCGAAAATTCGAGGTAATAGGCGATTCGATTATCTCGCCTGAAGGCTTAGCCATTAATCCTCTGATTCCCCCGAGCTGCCGAATCTGCTGATGGCTGCCCCTGGCGCCAGATTCAGCCATAATAAATACCGAATTGAATTGGGAGTTGATAACTTCTTCGTTCTTAAGTTCGCTAAATAACTCCTCGGAGATAATATCAGTTACGTGCGTCCAGATATCAATCACCTTATTGTATCTTTCACCATCGGTAATTAAACCCCGACGATACTGTTCATATACCGAAACCGCCTCTTTACGGGCAGATTCTAAAATTTTCTCTTTAGCCCGGGGGATGCGGATATCGTCAATCCCGATAGAAATCCCCCCTAAAGTCGCCTGGTTAAATCCTAATTTCTTTAGACGGTCTAAAAGAAGAATAGTCTGATGAAGTCCTAACTTATTGAAACAACGGGTTACAATTCCTTCCAGCTTCTTTTTATCGATCACCATATTTACAAACCGTAATTCCACGGGCAGGCAATCGTTAAAGATAATTCGTCCAGTCGTGGTAGTGATTAATTCGCCCTTAATCCGCACTTTGATGCGCGCATGGAGACCTAGCTCGCCTAAGGAGTGAGAAGTAAGTACTTCTTCGGCGTTGGCGAAAATTTTCCCTTCTCCCTTCCCTTTTCTCTTCTCTGAGGTCAGGTAACAGCATCCAAGAATTATATCCTGGGTGGGACAGACAATTGGGCTGCCGCTTGAAGGAGAAAAAATATTATTTGACGACAGCATGAGGATGCGGGCTTCCATCTGTGCTTCCAGAGAAAGAGGGATATGGATAGCCATCTGATCCCCGTCAAAATCAGCATTAAAAGCAGTACAAACTAGAGGGTGAATACGAATAGCTTTGCCTTCGATAAGCACTGGTTCAAAGGCTTGGATACCTAAACGATGAAGAGTTGGGGCCCGATTTAATAAAACCGGGTGTTCTTTAATCACATCTTCCAAAATATCCCATACTTCCGGACGAACTTTTTCGACCATCTTTTTGGCGCTTTTAATCGTATGGACAATGCCTTTCTCTCTTAACCGGCGGATAATAAACGGTTCATACAGCTCTAAAGCCATCTCTTTTGGCACTCCGCATTGATGAAGCTTTAATTCCGGGCCGATAACAATAACCGAGCGGCCGGAATAATCCACGCGTTTACCTAAAAGGTTTTGGCGGAACCTGCCCTGTTTGCCTTTTAACATCTCGCTTAAAGATTTTAAGGCCCGCCCTCCTGGGCCCAATACCGGTCGCCCGTGCCGGCCGTTATCAAACAAAGCATCAACTGCTTCTTGGAGCATTCGTTTTTCGTTGCGAATAATAATCTCAGGGGCTTGCAGCTCCAAAAGTTTTTTCAAGCGGTTATTGCGGTTAATTACCCGGCGGTAAAGGTCATTTAAATCCGAGGTAGCAAACCGCCCTCCTTCCAAAGGAACCAAAGGACGTAACTCCGGAGGGATTACCGGCAGATAATTTAAAATCATCCATTCCGGCTTATTTCTAGAATTTCTAAATCCCTCGACTATTCTTAAGGTTTTTACGATTTTTCGGCGTTGTCCTTGTGAAGTGGTAGCTTTCAAATTCTTATGTAACCGCTTGGACATCTCTTCTAAGTCTATCTCCTTGAGTAAGATAGAAATTGCTTCAGCTCCGATACCAACCTTAAATCCGGATTTATATTCTTCCTTGTACCGCCTATACTCTTCTTCATCAAGAAGCTGCTTCTCCTTAAGCGGGGTCTCCTTGGGATCTAAAACGACATATTCTTCAAAATATATCACCTTTTCGATCATCCTAAGCGACATGCCTAAAATGGTGCCGATTCGGCTGGGTGAGATTTTAAAAAACCAGATATGAGCCACCGGAGAGACTAAACTTATATGTCCCATTCTTTCTCGACGGACGCGGGATTCCGTTACCTCAACGCCGCAGCGGTCGCAAATAACCCCTTTATATTTAATTTTCTTGAACTTGCCGCAATTACATTCCCAATCCTTGGTTGGGCCGAATATTCGTTCGCAGAAAAGACCATCTTTTTCCGGCTTAAAGGTGCGGTAATTTATCGTTTCTGGTTTCTTAACCTCGCCATAAGACCAGCCAAGAATTGTATCTGAAGAAGCCAAGCTGACAGCCACCTCGTCAAACCCTTTTATTTCCCGCCGGTCCTCTTTGATTACTAAAGGTTCAGTTATAACTTTTTCTTCCTTTTTAAAAACCTTTTCCTCTTTTTTTGCCCCGGCTGAGGCAGTCTTTTTTTTCTTAACTGCTGTTTTTTTCTTCTCTTTTTTCTTAGTCATTTTCTATCCCGACCGCTATTTCTTTTTTCCCTTCTTGAAAAAGGCCGCCGCCGCTCCTCTGGCCCTAGGCTGAGGACTGACATCCTGGCCTTCCTTAAGCAGTTTAAAATTTAATCCCAGCCCCTGCAGTTCCTTTACCAAAACATTAAAAGATTCGGGGCAGCCCGAATCCAGGAGATTCTCGCCTTTAACAATGGTTTCATAAATTCGGTTTCTTCCGGAAACATCATCACTTTTAACCGTAAGCATCTCTTGTAATGTATAAGCGGCTCCATAAGCCTCCAGCGCCCAGACTTCCATCTCCCCAAGTCTTTGTCCGCCAAACTGGGCTTTCCCGCCTAAAGGCTGCTGGGTAATTAATGAATAAGGGCCGATAGACCGGGCATGCATCTTATCCTCAACCAAATGGGCTAATTTCATTATGTAGATATAACCGACGGTAACTTCTTGGTCAAAAGGTTCTCCCGTCCGGCCGTCGTAAAGTACGGCTTTACCGGAAATCGGTAATTTTGCTTTTCCCAGCAGTTCTTTTATCTCTGTTTCCCGGGCACCATCAAAAACTGGAGAGGAAATTTTCAAACCTAAAACCTTAGCCGCCCAACCTAAATGAGTCTCCAATATTTGGCCCAAATTCATTCGAGAAGGAACACCCAAAGGATTAAGTACGATTTCCACCGGTGTCCCGTCCGGAAGATAGGGCATATCTTCCTCGGGAAGAATCTTAGCGATAACCCCTTTATTTCCATGGCGCCCCGCCATTTTGTCCCCGACGGAAAGCTTTCGCTTGGTAGCCACATAAACTTTAATCATCTTAAGAACTCCCGGCGGCAATTCATCCCCTTTTCGAATGGCGGCAATCTCCCGGTTTCTTTCTTCTTCAAGTTCTTTGGCTTTCTCCGGATATTCATTCTTTAACCTTTTTATCTCCATCTTATATTTGATTTTAATTCTATCAATCAAAGCTTTCTCTTCTGTTTTGGCTTTTTCCGAGCGTTCCCGCAGCTTCCGGGAAAAAAGCTGGGTATCGATAACGATACCCTCAATACCTGGCGGCAGGGTTAAGGAGGTATCCCGGACATCCTCGGCCTTTTCGCCAAATATTGCCCTCAGTAATTTTTCTTCCGGGGAAAGCTCGGTTTCAGTTTTGGGCGTAATTTTCCCCACTAAGATATCACCGGATTTAACTTCCGCTCCGGTATAAATAATGCCGCGTTCATCCAAATTACCCAAAGCTTCTTCCCCCACGTTTGGTATATCGCGGGTTATCTCTTCTCTGCCAAGTTTGGTCTCCCGGGCTTCAAGGACAAATTCCTCGATATGAATGGAGGTATAAGCATCTTCTTTAACTATCTTTTCACTGATTAGAATGGCATCTTCGAAGTTATATCCGCCCCAAGACATAAAGGCAACCAGAATATTTTTCCCCAAAGCCAGTTCCCCGTGGTCGGTAGCGGTACCGTCAGCAAGAACCTCACCGGTTTTTACCCTTTGCCCTTCAAAAACAACAGGCCTTTGATTAATGCAGGTATCCTGATTGGACCGCTGAAATTTCCTTAATACATAAACATCATATTTATCTTTTTTCTTCCTCCGCTTTCCTTTTTCCCGGTCTGGCCGGATAATTATTTTATTAGCGCTAACATCCATAACCTCCCCGCTTCTTTTGGCAATAACCAGAACGCCGGAATCGTAAACGACCGCTTTTTCTACTCCCGTCCCGACTAAAGGGGATTCTGTTTTCAAAAGCGGCACCGCTTGCCTTTGCATATTAGAACCCATCAGCGCCCGGTTAGCGTCATCATGTTCCAAAAAAGGGATTAAGGCGGCGGCTACACTGACAATCTGTTTCGGAGAAATATCCATATATTTAACCGACCCGGAAGGCATAATGGGATAATCACCTTTATAACAAGTAATAACCCTTTCGTCTTCCAGACGGCCGTATTTATCCAATTTGGCATTAGCTTGAGCAATAACATATTTACTTTCTTGATCGGCGCTGAGATATTCAATCTTATCGGTTACTTTTCTGTTTTCTACTTTTCGATAAGGGGTTTCAATAAACCCGAATTCGTTTATACGGGCATAGGTACTCAAAGAAGAAATGAGACCGATATTTGGTCCTTCCGGTGTTTCTATCGGACATATCCGGCCATAATGACTGGGATGAATATCTCTAACCTCGAACCCGGCTCTCTCCCGGCTCAAACCACCCGGACCCAAGGCGCTTAAACGGCGCTTATGGGTCAATTCAGCCAGAGGATTAGTCTGATCCATAAATTGAGAAAGCTGGCTGCGGCCAAAAAAATCTTTGATCGTAGCGCTTAAAAGCTGCGGGTTGAGTAGATTATAAGGCATTATTTCATCGACATCTAACAGGTTCATCCGTTCTCTGACCACCCTTTCCATCCGGGCCAGACCAATACGAATTTGGTTCTGGACTAACTCCCCGACTGATCTCACCCGGCGATTACCTAAGTGGTCAATATTATCAACTTCTCCATCGCCATTCTTCAGGTTAATTAAATATTTAATTACTTGGATAATATCCTCTGGCCGCAACGTTCTTTCCTCTAAAGAAATATTTATGCCCAGCTTAGAATTAAATTTGTAACGCCCCACCCGGGATAAATCATAACGCCTTCGGTCAAAAAAGAGCCGCTCAAGAAGGTTTTTTGCCCCTTCAACACTAGGCGGATCCCCGGGACGAAGCCGGCGGTAGATATCAAGGAGAGATTCTTCTTCGGAAGGACGGCGGTCTTTATTTAAAGTAAGAATGATAGAGACATCTTCCCGGATAGTTTTGATTACTTTAACGGCTTTGGGTCTAGGCTTTAAAGCCTTAATTTTTTGAATTATTCCCTGGGTAAGTTGTTCCCTGGCTTTAGCCACCACTTCTTTTTTTTGCAAATCAACAATATCGCTGGCCAGATAGCGGCCTAAGAGTTTGTCGACTGCCCCTCGTTCTCCTAAACCTACCTCTTCAATACCGTAAAATTGGCGGATAATTTGACTATCTTTGGCAAAACCTATCGCCCGCAAAAAAGTGGTAGCAATAACCTTCCTCCTGCGGTCAATAACAGCGAAAAGAACATCGTTAACATCAAATTCAAATTCTAACCAGGAGCCTCGATAAGGTATAATCCGAACCGAATAAATGCGCTTGCCTGCTGGATGAAGAGTAGATTCGTAATAAACACCCGGGGACCGGTGAAGCTGGCTGACAATCACCCTTTCTGCCCCATTTACAATAAAGGTTCCCTGAGGAGTCATCAAAGGCAGTTCCCCGATATGAACTTCCTGGTCTCTAATTTCTTTTACCGGTTTCGCCTTTTTCCCCTCTTGAATCTTCCGGATGACCAGTCTGGTTTTTATGCCCAAAGGAGCGGCATAAGTAAAACCGCGCCGTTGACATTCCTCTACGGAATATTTAGCTTGTCCCAGTGAATAACTGTCAAATTCAAGCGAGGTTAATTCATCATAGCCAATTATGGGAAAAGCGTCCATAAAAGCGGCTTGTAATCCCTGGCGTTTCCGCTTCTCTGGCACCACATCTAATTGGAGAAAATCACTATAAGATTTTTTTTGCACCTCGATTAGATTTGGCAGATTCAAAACCGTGGGAATTTTACTAAAGGACTTTCTTTTCGTTTCATGCCTCATCGTTAAAATTACCTCGTGTCAAGTTTTAAAGACAAAAATATCCCTATCTTTATTTCCCTTGGTTTCAACTAAGGGGCAACATTACTGGATATATATATTACCTATTAAATAAAAACCGTATTATAGCGATAGATTAAAGGTTTGTCAAGGAAAAAATGAAAAAATTTTAGAGAATCACCAAAGGTTTAGAAAAGAGGGCGCTAGAGCGAAAAAAATCAGTCGCCTTTTTTCGGATTTTTCGAAGGAGGGATTTCTTCTTTTGCCGTCCCTGCGGAAGAAATCGGAGGCGGCGTTGGTTTTACCGGAGCCGTCATCTTAGGCAGTTTCACCTTGGGCGGTTGAATATATGGCTGGGATTTAGGTAATCCCGGCCTAATCGGTTTTATCGGAGCAGGCATTTTTATTTGAGGCGGCTGGATAGGCACCACCGGTTTGGGCAGTTTCATCCTTGGGGAAATAACATATGGCTTAATAAAATTTTTGCTTACCGGCTTCTTTGCTTTAAGAATCCCGGCCTTGAATCCTAAAAAATAGCCTAAAGCAACAGAGGTAAGAAGAAGTAATAATAATATACCTATTTTAATTTTAAATTCCTTAAGAGATTTTCTAAAACATGTTTTTACCCCTTTAAGAAAACCCAAACCTATTTTCTTAAAAGCGGTTGTTTCCTTCTCTCTCTGGTTATTTAAATTCCCCTTTTCTCCCATATCTGCTTCTAGTCTAACCCTTCTTTGCGCTTCTCACCATCTATATAAAACGTTTAAAAGCGGTTTAACCTTAAGTGTAACATAAAAAGGCTTTTTGTCAATAAAAATAGTGCCCCTTAGCGAAACTCAGGGTCTCTATTTTTGCGCTCCGCCAATCACGGCAAATTGCCTTTTCAAAGATTCAATCCGGTATTGCAGTAGAGGATACCATATAAAAGCCTATCTGTCAAATTTGGCCTTGCCATGGCCAAAATTCCTTTCAGCTGCTTTAAACCTCCCCTAAGGAACCTAAAAGCCGCAAGGCCTTTTGGAAATCAGCCGGTAAGGGAATAGAAAATTCCAGGAAATGCCCGGTCACCGGATGCCTGAAACCCAAACGATAAGCGTGAAGGGCCGGCCGGTTAATCAAAGTCTCTTTTCTCCCCTTTTTACCGCCATAGACCTTATCCCCGGCTATCGGATGCCCCAGATAAGCCAGGTGGACCCGAATCTGGTGGGTCCTGCCTGTCCCCAGGCGCAATTCCAGTAAAGTATAATCAGGGAATCGCTCTAATACCTTATAAAAAGTTATCGCTTTTCTTCCTTTATTGGTATGGACAGATATCTTTTTTCGCTTTTGAGGATGACGGCCGATGGCTATTTCAATCTTCCCCTTATCTTTTTTCAGCTTTCCGTTTACCAGGGCAAAATAGCGCCTTTTCATTGTTCTCTCGGCTAACTGTCTGGCTAAATTAAGATGGGTCGGATTATCTTTGGCTACGGCCAAGAGTCCGGTGGTTTCCCTATCCAAACGATGGACAATCCCCGGACGCACCGGGCCGTTAATCGTAGAAAGAGATTTGGTATGATGAAGAAGGGCATTGACCAAAGTGCCCGAATAAACCTTGGGGGCTGGATGGGTAATCATTCCGGCCGGCTTATTAACCACTAAAAGGCTACTATCTTCATAAATAATCTCTAAAGGAAGATCTTCTTTTTTAATCTTTATTTTCTCAATTTTAGGCGGGTTTACTTCTATCCGCTCTTTTTCCTTTAATCTATAGCTCGGCTTGACCTCTTTCCTTTCTACTTTGACCCCTCCTTGTTTAATTAAATGCTGGAGGGAGGAACGAGAAAGAGAAAGGCCTTTTTCTGCCAAAAATTTATCCAGTCGAAAATTCCGGGAATCTTTATCAACCGTAAATCTAATTTTTCTATTCATTTTTTCTTGAGATAAACCCAGGCTAAAAGAATAACCCCAATGGTTATCGCCGAATCGGCCAGATTAAAAACAGGCCAAATCCGAAAATCTAAAAAATCTATTACTGCCCCGTGAATAAGACGGTCAAGCAAATTGCCCAGTGCCCCTCCCAGAATCAAGCCGAAAGAAATCTCAGCCAACCTTCCCTCTATCCTCTTTTTGAAATAAAAAAACAAAATGAGAAAAATGGTAAAGAGAGAAATAATCAGGAAAAGAGGGAAATATCCCGGGAGCAGCCCGAAGGCAACTCCTCTGTTTTTCACTAAAGTCAGGTGGAAAATATTTTCAATAATCGGAGAGGTTCGTTCTGGCGGGAGAAAAAAAACAATATACCTTTTGGAGCATTGGTCGAGGATAAAAACCAAAAAGGCAGTCAACAAAAAACACATCTAACGCTTTTCCTGAAGTTCTTCTTTCTCTTTGCAATTGATACAGAGATGAGCGTAAGGAATAGCCTTAAGACGCTTCAAGGCAATCCGTTTGCCGCAATTTTCGCAAAGCCCGTAATTTCCTTCGGTTTCAATTTTATTTAAAGCCCTATCAACCTCTCTAAGAAGATTCTGTTCGCTGGAAACAAGCCCTAAGGCAAATTCCTGGTCATAGGCATCGGAAGCAACATCAGCCATATGCAGACGGTATCCGGAAAGGTCGCCGCTGGCTTCACGCGTTGATTTTTTTAGATTGTTTTTTTCTAAATGTTCGATTTCTCCTACCAGCTTATTTCTAATTTCTTGCAGATGGCTTCGATATTTTTTCGCCTCTCTTTTAGAAATCCCCTTAGCCTTCATCTCCAGTACCTCCAG
Organism: uncultured bacterium; assembly: GCA_964506785.1. Lineage (GTDB taxonomy): Bacteria > CAZDME01 > JAYEMH01 > JAYEMH01 > JAYEMH01 > CAZDME01. The sequence goes on from CAZDME010000003.1 coordinate 15,533, forward strand.
CTTTTAGATGTTTGATGCAGCGCTCACAGATTTGTGGGAGTGTTTTATCTTCTCCCACACTTTGACTATAATTCCAACAGCGTTCACACTTTTTCCCCTGGGCAAATTGGACTTCAATAGCCAGCCCTTTGATTTCCTGGCTTTGAAAAATTGGACCTTTCGGAATTCCGCTTTTCACCTCGACCTGCGAAACGATTAAAATAGAAGGAAATGAATTTACATTATCTTTTAAAAAATTCGCCCAGGGTTTATCCTGGCAGTAAAAGAGCACTTTTGCCTCAAGGGCATTGCCAATAACTTTGTCCCGCCGGGCTTTCTCTATCACTTTAGCCGCTTCCTGGCGGAGCGCCTTAATTTTTCCCCATTTAGCTTCCAATTCTTTTACCAATAATTTTTTTTCGGATTTCGGCCAATCGGACAAAAAAACGCTCGCCTCTTTTATCTTGAATCCTTTCGGAAAATGCCTCCAGACATCTTCAGCCGTAAAGCTCAAAACCGGACTGATTAATTTCACTAAAGTTACCAGAATCTTAAAAAGGACAGTTTGCGCCGCCCTGCGCCCCGTGGAATTAGAAGGAAAAGTATATAGTCTATCTTTCAAAATGTCAAGATAAAATGAACTTAAATCAACGCTGCAGTAGTTGTAAAAATGGGCAAAAAATTGGTGAAACTGGTAGTTTTCATAAAATTGACTGCTTCTATCTATCAAACCTTCCAATGTGGAAAGCATATACCGATCTATTTCTAAAAGCTCTCCATAGGGCTTTACGTCGCTATTGGGACAGAAATCATAGAGATTAGCCAGCAGAAAGCGGAAGGTGTTACGAATTCTCCGATAGGCTTCAACCAAACGGAATAAAATTTCATCCGATAGGCGCAGGTCATCCCGGTAATCTTCGGAAGAGACCCATAACCGCAGAATATCTGCTCCGTATTTGCCCATTATCTCCTGGGGAGCAATAACGTTTCCCAATGATTTAGACATCTTTCGTCCTAAACCGTCATTAACAAATCCATGGGTTAAAACCGTCCGATAAGGTGCCTCCAGGCCAGTTCCCGCCGCCGTCAAGAGGGAACTTTGAAACCAGCCCCGATATTGGTCGCTCCCTTCCACATAAAGATCGGCCGGATAGCCTAAATTTGAACGCGCCCGGCAGACAGCCGTATGACTCACTCCGGAATCAAACCAAACATCCAGGATGTCTTTCTCCTTGACAAACTCCTTACCCTGGCACTTTTTGCAAACAACCCCAGGAGGCAGAAGCTCTTCTGCCTCTTTGCTAAACCAGATATCTGTTCCTTCTCTTTTAACCGAATCTGAAATATAACGGATTGTTTCCCCGTCGAGGATTGGACTTTTACAGCTTTTGCAATAAAAAATCGGCAGAGGTATCCCCCAACTTCTTTGCCGGGAAATGCACCAGTCACTTCGCGATTTGATCATATTTGCAATCCTTGCCTCTCCCCAGGAAGGAATCCAATCTACTTTTTTAACCTCTGACAGAGCCTTTCCCCGAAGATTTTTTTTATCGATAGAAATAAACCACTGTTCTGTCGCCCGGAAAATAATCGGCTCCTTGCAGCGCCAGCAATGAGGATAAGAATGTTTTATCGTCTCATTAAAAAAAAGCAGGCCTTCTTTCTTTAATCTTTCAGCAATAGCCAAATTAGCCGAAAAAACATCCAGCCCGGAAAACTCACCAGCTTCTTTTGTAAATTTCCCCTGATTATCTACCGGGGTAATAACCGGTAGATTATATTTCAAGCCGAGTTCGTAATCTTCCTGCCCGTGGCCCGGAGCAATATGGACACAACCTGTTCCCTCATCTTTGGTCACATGTTCACCCAAAATTAAACTTGAGTCTTTTTCATTCAGTACTTGCCGGCAAATCAATCCTTTAAGTTCTCCCCCTGTTAAGGTCTTCAAAATCCTGAAATCAGTGATCTTGGCCTTTTCTAAAACAGCTTTAAGCAGCTTTTTGGCTAAAAGCAGGATTTCTTGGCCAATCTCTACCAGAACGTATTCAAATTCTTTCTTTACGGCAATGGCTACATTAGCCGGTAAGGTCCAGGGGGTGGTCGTCCAGATGAGCACATAAATGGGGAATTTACGCTTTTCGGGAAGAAGGCGCTGGTAAAATTCTTCCTTAAGGGGGAATTTTACGTAGATAGAAGGGGATTCTTTATCCGCATATTCCACCTCGGCCTCGGCTAAAGCTGTCTCGCAGCGCCGGCACCACTGCACCGGCTTTAACCCTTTATAGATATTTCCCTGTTCTACCAGTTCGCCGAAGACATCCACAATCTTGGCTTCATATTCAAAATTCAAAGTTAGATAAGGATTTTCCCAATCTCCTAATATTCCCAATTTTTTAAATTCTTCTTTTTGAATCTTGACAAATTTCAAAGCGTAATCCCGGCATCTCTTCCTTATCTCTATCTTGCTCAATTTCTTTTTCTCTTCACCTAAATCCTTCATTACCTGATGTTCGATAGGTAATCCCCGACAATCCCACCCGGGAATAAAAGGTGTATTATACCCGCAAAGAAAGCGGTATTTTACAATAATATCCTTCAAGATTTTATTTAAGGCGTGGCCGATGTGAATACTCCCGTTGGCATAAGGCGGCCCATCATGAAGAATAAATTTTTTACTCCCTTCAGTTTTTTTAAGCAGGTTCTGATAAAGATTGCTTGTTTCCCAGGTTTTAGCTATCTCCGACTCACGCTTAGCCAGCTCCGCTTTCATCGGAAACTCTGTTTTAGGTAAATTCAAGGTTTTTTTGTAATCCATTTTCTCTACAGTTTTTCCACAAATCTTTTGACTAACTTGGTCAATTTTGGTTCGGCTCGATTAGCAATCTTTAAAATCTCTTTTATATTTGCCGGTTTGAGAGCATCGGGCAGACACCGATCGGTAATACAGGAAATACCTAAAACCTCAAACCCCGCATGAACAGCGGCAATTACCTCAGGCACCGTTGACATTCCCACCATATCTCCTCCGATTAACCGCATAAAGCGGTATTCGGCCGGGGTCTCGAGATTTGGTCCGGTTACGCCGATATAAATTCCTTTTTTAACCTTCATTCTTTCTTGGAGAGCTATTTTTTCCATAAGTTTTATTAGCCGCCTGCTGTAAGGCTGGCACATATCTGGAAACCTTGGGCCTAATGTATCGTCATTTGGACCAATCAGGGGATTTATTCCCATAAGATTAATGTGGTCACTAATTAAGACTAAATCTCCCAAAGCGAAATGCGGATTCATCCCCCCGGCAGCATTAGAAACAATCAGGGTCTTGGCCCCTAAAAGTTTAGCTACCCGGACAGGAATAACCACTTCTTCCAAAAGATGGCCTTCATAATAGTGAAACCTTCCCTGCATAGCCATAATTCTCTTTTTACCGATCTTACCCAGAACGAGTTGTCCTTCATGGCTAACTGTGGTAGAAATCGGGAAATGAGGGATTTTATGGTAAGGAATAATCTGCTTCTCTGAAATCTCCTTAACCAGAGCCCCTAATCCTGTTCCTAAAATCACCGCTATTTCTGGACGGAATTTTACCTGTCTCTTAATAACCTTTACAGCTGCCTCCACTTTTTCTATAGGTTTCATCCTTTTAAACCTCCTTTTTCATTATACAATTAACATCCAGTTACAGCTTCTTTTTAATACGCATCTTCTGCGTTCTGTTTGAAGTGTAAAGTGTTATGTGTTTTTTAAAAGTCCCTTTCCATTTTTTCATTACACATTTCACATTCCACATTACACAGATCTATTACACATTCCTTCAACCCCGCTTTAAATCTCCCATCTTTTACTTAAGTCAGAAAGTGTTCTGACGATAAAAAACCTCAAAAATAATAAAAAAGCGACAATAAATATCGGCCGGATATCATATTGTAAGCTCGGCAGATGAAAAATCTTGCCCGCTAAATTAACCCCCGATTCAGTTAGAAATCCGATTAACTCAAAAATATAGTTGGGGCCGGCCCAGGCTAAAGCTAATCTGACCACAAAAATAAAAATGAAGAGATTAAGGAAAAAATTGGTTACATAAGCGAGAGCTCTAAAGAAATTGGCGGCTAACATTTTCATAACTGCCTCCCTCTTAAGGCCACATCGGCCAATAAACTATAAACGGGGCCTTGTGAAGTTAAAACACTCTTATAGATAGAAATCTTATTTACCCTTACTCCGCCGATAGAAACCCTTTCCTTCGTTACCTCTTTTATCAGCGTTTCTTTATGTTTCGCCGAACGAACTCTCCCTAAAGTGAGATGAGGCTGGAAAGAACGTTCCGCCCGGGGAAAACCTGACTCAGCTAAATTATCCTCAATGGCTCTGTTAATTACCTTTAATAACTCCCCTCCCTGGCTGATGCCAATCCAGATAACCCGGGGTTTATCGATTGAAGGGAAACCGCCGATTTCCTCTACCGTCACAAAAAAAGGAGAAAATTTCTCTGCTGCCTTCTCTAATCCGCCCTTCAGCTTCGCCAATTCATCTAAATTGATATACCCCAGAAACTTTAAGGTAAGATGTATATTGCCCGGCTTTACCCACTGAATATCAGCCTTGGTTTTTTTTAGCCTTTCCTGGATAAGCCCTATCTTTTCAATGATTGTTTCAGGTAAAGTAACGGCAATAAAGGCTCTAATTTTTCCCTGATTCATTTCTTAATAAAACTTAAACGAACCATATTCAAAGCTGCCTGCGCCGCCTTCAATTTAACAAGCTCTCTTTCCCCGTGGAATTGAAATCTTTGAACTATGGTTTTATCTTCTTTAGCCAAAGCAATAAAGATAAGTCCAATGGGTTTATTTTTAGTGGTGCCACCTGGGCCGGCAATCCCGGTCACCGCTAATCCCAAGTCAACCTTAGCTTTATTTTTTACGGCAGTTGCCATTGCCCGGGCCGCTTCTTCACTAACCGCCCCCTTTTCCTTTAACAGTAATTCGTCCAACCCCAACAGACTTTTTTTAGACTGATTGCTGTAGACAACAAAACCTTCTTCAAAATACTGAGAGCTTCCCGGGACATTGGTTAAACGATGGGAAATCAATCCTCCGGTGCAGGATTCGGCTACGGCTATCTTTTTTCTCTTCATACTTAAAAGAAGGCCTACCACTTTTTCTAAATCCTCCTTCTCGATTCCATAAATAGCATCTCCTAAAATTTTTCTAATTTCCTCTTCCAGCCCCTCAATTAAACCATTAGCTTTATCCCCCCTGGCTTCAATTTTCAGAACAACTTCGATTTGCCGCGGGAGAAAAGAAAACTTAAATTCCTTTCGCTTCAAAAATTTCTTAATCCTTTCGCTTAGCTCTGCCTCGGTTAATCCATATATTCTGAAACACCGGCTTACACCGGGGGAAAACTTACTTCTCTTTTTTAGATAAGGGGCCAGCTCTCTCTCAAGCAAATAGTTTAGTTCAAGCGGCACCCCGGGAAGCAAAACCAGTATTTTATCTCTCTCCTCAAAAATTAATCCGGGAGCCGTCCCTTTAAGGTTGGTTAAAACCTTAGCCCCTTGAGGAATTAAAGCCTGGTTATAAACAAGCTCTGGCGGATGGATATCCCTTTTTCTATAATATTCTTCCACATTTTTTAAAACTTTATTATTGACGGTTAATCTCCGTTTGAAAAATTTAGCCGCTGCTTTTTTAGTGAGGTCATCTACGGTTGGACCTAACCCGCCGGTAGTAATTACCATCTTCGCCCGGGAAAAAGAATCGCCTATCGCCTCGAAGATTTGCCCTTCATCATCGCCAATAATAATTGCCCTGTTAACTTCGCAGTCTAATTCTTTCAAACGCTCAGACAAAAGAGCAAGATTGGTATTAACCATTGAACCATCAAGTAATTCAGTTCCGATATTTATAATCTCGCATTTCATAACCAAAAAACCTAGTTTACAGGGTATTGGAAGTATAATATACCCCGCAGAATCAGATTGGTATACACGGCCGCGAAAAAATCATCGAGCATGACACCCGATGCTCCAGGCAACTTTTCAATCCGCCGGCAAGGAAAAGGCTTTAGAATGTCCAAGAGGCGGAAAATCAAAAACCCGACAAAACCAAAAATGAAACCTTTAAAGATTACTCCCCAGAAACAAAACAAGATGCCAAATATTTCATCGATAACTATCTTTTTATCGTCTTTGTTCCCTAAAATCTTTTCTCCCCGGGAGACAAAAATAAAACCCATAACTAAAATTGAAATCAAAACCAGGCCGTAAACAAAGAGAAAGTCTTTAACCAGCCAAAAAATAAATAAGCCGAAAAGACTGGCAGTTGTTCCGGGGAGGAAAGGTACGTAACCACAGCCTAAACCAGTAACGGCTATCTTGCTAATCCGGTTATAGATAAGCTTCCTTTTGGCAACCGTCGATAAATCTGATTTCTCGCGCAATATTTTTCCCTGCCTTGTAGAAGGTCACATTTATACGATGGCTCTCTTTTACATCTCCGACGGGGCAAATTTATAATCCCAGAAGCTTACGATTCCGGACAATATAGCTCAAGCCGGAAGCAACCGTTAAAATAATAACTATCAGCATAAAAAACCAAATACCGGTTTTTAACCAGTTTTCTAAATATGGGGCGAGTTCTCTAAAGAGAAGAGCCAGGGTAGCCTTCAAGGCAATAAAGGCTAAAATAATTATTATCGTCGTGAATTGCGAAATGGTTTTTTGCTTGCCCAATCGATCAGAAGCGAGAATCTTTCCCTCGGAGGCGGCTAAGACCCTCAAACCCATGACAGCAAATTCTCTCCCGATAACAATAACTACCATCCAGGCAGGAATTATATTCATCTGGACAAAGGAAATAAAAGCGGCGCTTATCAACATTTTATCGGCTAAGGGATCAACCAAGATTCCAAATTTGGTTACTGTGTTGGTCAGCCGGGCAACTTTGCCGTCATAATAATCGGTTAGGGCGGCCGCAATAAAGACCAATAATGCTCCGTACTTAGCATAGGGATTGTGGACAAATAAAAAAAACATAAAGATAAAAATCAGAATAATCCGTAAAACGGTCAGTTTATTGGCTTTATTCATAGCCCTCACCTTCGGCTCGGGAGTAGTCAGTAGATTGCAGTCAGTAAATAGTACAAAATATACTGTCTACTGTATTCTGGTGTCCCGTGTCCGGCTCGAACGGACGACCTCCGCCATGTCAAGACGGCGCTCTAACCAGCTGAGCTAACGGGACACTCTATCGTTTACGAAACATCAATTAACAAATAATTGGTGCCGGGAGCCGGACTCGAACCGGCACGCCCTTTTAAAGAGCATGGGATTTTAAGTCCCAGGCGTCTACCAATTCCGCCATCCCGGCCATTTCAGCAAATAGCCAATGGCTAACAGCATTTGGCAAATAGCCTGTGGCAGTAAAAATAAAAATTTAAACTATTCCCTATTTGCTATATGCCATTTGCGATGATGGAGGCGTGGGTCGGATTTGAACCGACGCATCGCGGTTTTGCAGACCGCTCCCTTAGCCACTTGGGTACCACGCCATCATTACTACCTGCTATCTACTCTCTGCTGTTTAGCCTTTACGGCTATTGGCGCTATATTATATGTGCTGCAAATGCTTGCTGTCAAGAATAAATCGGTTTGCCGGATAATTCGTTCCGTATTTCGTATACCGTGGCTATAGACGGAAACGATAGAAAACTTTAAAGTCGATGAGAAATAGCGCTTTTACTGAAGGTAATCTTTACTCGTTCGGAAACTTCCACTACAACCTTACTATCTTTGATATCGGCTACCGTTCCATAAATCCCTCCCTGGGTAACAATCCGGTCGCCTCTTTTTAGTTCTGCTATCATTTTCTGGCGCTGCTGTTCCTTTTTCTGCTGCGGGCGTATCAAAAGCATATAAAAAATGACAAAAATAATAATTATCGGCAGAAAGCCCATCATCCCTGAACCTCCGGGGCTTGGGCCGCCCGCTCCAGCTCCCATTGCATAAGCAACTTCACGCATATCTCCTCCTTTTCTACTTTCAATTGTTGGCCGTCTATTTTCTGGCTTCCGTGCTCTGTTTTCTGTTATCTACTTCGTTAATTATGTTAAGCCTGATAATTCTTTTCGAACTCTTTTAAAAATTCCGAGAAACTATCCTTTATGATTGCCCGACGGGCCTCGCCTAATATCCGGGTGTAAAAGTGTAAATTATGCCAGGTAGCTAAACGCATAGCTAAAATTTCGCCTCCTTTAAAAAGATGGCGAAGATAAGCGCGGCTAAAATTCTGGCAAGTGTAGCAAGAACAGCTTTCATCTATCGGCCGGAAATCTTCACGAAACGGGGCATTTTTCAAACACATCTTTCCCTGATAAGTATACACAGTTCCGTTTCGGGCATTACGGGTTGGAATAGCGCAATCAAACATATCCACTCCTCTTTCTACCGCTTTAATCACATCTAAAGGAGTCCCTACACCCATTAAATATCGGGGCTTTCCCTTAGGGAGATAATTAACCGTAGCCTCGACTATTTCAAAAATAATATCCTTTGCCTCTCCGACACTAACTCCCCCGAGGGCATAGCCGTCAAAACCAATGTCAGTTAAGCGTTCTGCGCACTTTCGCCTAATATCCGGATAGGTGCTGCCCTGGACAATACCGAATAATAACTGCTTGTTCTTTCGTCTTTCTAAAAAAACCTCTCTTCCCCGCCGAGCCCATTTTAAGGTTAACTCAACGGATTCTTTTACCTTGTTAAATGGTGTAGGGTAAGGCAAGCATTCGTCTAAGACAGTGGCTATATCTACCCCGAAATCCAATTGAGTCTTTACCGCCTCTTCAGGGGTTAAAAAAATCGTCGCTCCGTCAATAACAGATTTAAAAGAAACACCAGTTTCTTCCAGTTTACATAAAGGAGCCAAACTAAAAATTTGGTACCCTCCACTATCAGTCAGAAGAGGCCTATCCCAATGCATGAATGAATGCAGCCCTCCAGCCTTCTTTATTAAATTCGGCCCGGGCCTCCAGAAAAGATGAAAGGTATTGGATAAAATAACTTGGACACCGATATCTTTCAGCTCATCTGGACTCATACTTTTCACTGTGGCCTGCGTCCCTACCGGCATAAAAACCGGCGTCTCGATTTTGCCATGGGGTGTATCAAGCTCACCGCTGCGGGCGGCCGTGTTTTTATCAGTATGGAGCAATTTGAAAGGCATAGTAAAAAAAATACAGACAACAGAACACAGCGAATAGATTAAAATCTATCTCCTTAACAATTCTTCTGCTATTTGCATTCTGTTTTTTGTCCTCTGTGTTATTATGTATGTTAATTCTTCAATATCAGCATGGCATCGCCATAACTGTAGAAACGATACTTCTCTTGGACGGCTTGGCCGTAGGCTTCAAACATTTCTTCCCGAGTAAGAAAAGCACAGACCAAAAGAAAAAGGGTCGTCCTGGGAAGATGGAAATTGGTAACCATCCCATTAACAATCTTGAATTTATACCCGGGATAGATAAAAATGCCGGTCCAACCTTGACCGGATGAAATTTCGCCCTTTTTATCGGCTAAAGTTTCTAAAACCCTGACCGTGGTTGTCCCCACGGCAATTATCCGGCGGTTTTCTCTGCGGGCCTGATTTATCTTGTCTGCCGTTTTTTGCGGCAGATAAAAGAATTCCCTCTCCATTCGGTGTTTGGTTAAGTCTTCATCCCGTATTGGGCTAAAGGTGCCAAGCCCAACATTCAAGGTAAGCAAGGTAAAATCTATTCCTTTCTTTTCCAGCCTTTCCATCAACTCAGAGGTAAAATGCAACCCTGCCGTAGGCGCCGCTATCGCTCCTTCAACCCGGGCAAAAATTGTCTGGTAACGCTGGGAATCAGATTCTTCCACTTCTCTTTTTATATAGGGTGGTAAGGGTATCTTTCCGATTTGCCAGAGATCTTCTTTAACTTCTCTATGGGAATCAAATTTTAGAATAACCTCTCCTTCTTCTTTTTTCCCTGCCACTTCAGCTAAAAGCTCGGTTCCTTCAAAAGCAATTTTCATCCCGGGTTTTAAGCGCCGGCTACCCTTAGCCTTAGCCTGCCAATGATTCTTATCTATTTCTCTAAGCAGCAACAACTCTATCTTACCCCCCGAATCTATCTTTTCCCCTTTCAGGCGGGCCGGGATAACCTTGGTGTCATTAAAAACCAACAGATCCCCTGCCTGCAAAAAATCATCTATGTTTTTAAAAATGGCATGCTCAATTTTCTTTCCGCGAATAACCATTAAACGGGATTCATCCCGCGATTTAGCCGGATACTGGGCAATCAGCCCTTTTGGTAAATGATAATCAAAATGGGATAAACTGAGCATTCCTTAATAAACAACCTCTATTTTAGTCCCCGGGTAATAAAATTTCAAAATCCTGTCGTACTTATAACCTTTAAGGGCCATCCCCCTGGCTCCCCACTGACAAAGGCCGACTCCATGCCCCCAGCCTTTTCCTTCAAACTCTATGGCTTCATCAATCTTTTTCATTTTGAAATTAGTGCTTCTAATAATTTTGGGGCCGAGAATCAAGCGGAAGTCATTCCCTTTAACGACCGTCCTTCCTTTATTATGGATAATAATTATTTTCTCCACTCTTCCTGAAGGCGACTTACCCAGGGGCTTCAGGTCAATTATTTGATTGAATTTATATCCGTTGCGCTGAAAAGCCTGAGCCATCCGCCGAAGGCCAAGTTTCTCTTTCCAGCAGAAATGCGGCGAGCTTTTACAATAAGAACACCGTTTTACCTGGAGATAGGGCAGGCTCTTTCCCCAAACATATTTTGGGTTTTCCGTATAACCTCCGCAAGTAGCATGATAATAGGCAGAAATCGCTTGCCCCATATAAGTCAACACCATTCCCCGGGTCTCGTTTATTACCTCCGTTAGAACTGGATCTTCACTTAAGAAACCAGCGTACACCTGGGATAAAACCGTATTGGTTAGATGATAATCCTCATTAGTCCTTTCTTTCGCTTTAGAGAGCGCAAAGGTGCGGGCAACAATGGCTTGAGCTTTGAGTGCCTCCCGCGGCCAGCCAGGAGATACTTCATGTTTTAGTACCCCGTACAAATATTCATCGATAGGCAGCTCATTTATTATTAACAAATCATTTCTGGATTGCCGCCGGCATTCAATTCTCCCGCGGTACTGCCTTTTGCCAAGGCTAATTATACCTAGAGGCTGAGATTCTATGCTGATACTTTGTGTATCTGTAACCACTCCGCCTAAATTAAGGCCGTTTCTGGCCGGCCTGATTTTGAAGTCAAGAAGAGAAGGCTTATCCAATAAAATCTTTTGCGTTTTGAGGTCGCGGATTTCTATCGGGGTAAAACAGGAAATAGAGATTGAGTTAATTCCTTCTAAAACCTTAACCCGGATATAATTCTCTTCTCCGGCTAAGGCAGGTAAACCCACACAAACCGATATCAAAAAAAATATAATAATTTTTTTCATCGTTAAAGTAAATCTACTCCTATCTTACGGCTTTTCGCTCTTGGCTGATGGTTTAAGGCTAAAAAATCTTTCGCTATGAGCTGCGAGCTATGAGCCAGAAAAATTTTTTTCTCCAGCTATCTTCTGCCTTTTTCTTGTTTCTTCCGCTTCTTTTATGCTCGGTTTACAGCCGCAGTATTTCTGGTGATAGAGGCCGAGTTTATGGGCTTCTTTCCTGTAGCTATAAAAAAAATGACGAAAATCTTCATAATAAAAATTTACGCCGAATTCCCGGCTGATTTCTTCGGCCAGATTTATTATTAGTCTATGTTTTTGATAAGGGCTGACTAAAAGCGTGGTCGTAAAAAAATCGAAATTTAGGTTCCCCGCCGTCTGAGCGGTTTTAGCCAGTCGCTCCTCATAACATAACGGGCAACGTTTAAAAGAAGGCCCTGAATTCAGCTCTGCCTTCCAAGAATCGTCATACATTACCGCCATGCCTTTTTCCGCTTCATACTTCACCAGGGATTCTTTTCTTTTCTCATATTCCTCTCTTGGCCAAATATTTGGGTTATACCAGAAACCAGTAATCAAAAAATCCTTTTTCTCTAAAAGTTTTGTGACAGGAAGGCTGCAGGGGGCGCAGCAAATATGAAGAAGTATTTTAGGTTTAATCATATTTAATTGACAAATGGTAGGCTACCAAAATTTCTGCTGAGGCTCGGATTCCTTAAGATAACGCAGATGCTCATAGGCAAGCTGTGTGGCCCGGCGGCCATGGGAAGTACGTTTGATAAACCCTTCCTGTATAAGGTAGGGTTCGTATACCTCTTCAATAGTAGAGCTTTCTTCCCCAACGGCTACGGCAATATTATTCAAACCTACTGGTCCACCTTTGAATTTTTTTATAATTGCTCCAAGAATCTTTTTATCCATTTCATCCAGTCCCCGTTTATCCACTTCAAGCATCTTTAATCCGAAATCAGCAATTCCCCGATTAACTACCCCATCGCCTTTAATCTGAGCATAATCCCGGATTCTTCTCAGTAATCGATTGGCAATACGAGGAGTCCCCCGAGAGCGCTGGGAAATCTCTTGCCCGCCCTCCGTGTCGATAGGGATATTTAAAATTCTGGCTGAACGCAAAATTATTTGATGAATTTCCTCTTGATTATAGAAACCCAGGCGATTAACGACACCGAAACGGGAACGAAGAGGAGAAGTAAGTAGCCCGGCTCGAGTAGTCGCTCCAATCAAAGTAAAAGGACTCAGTTGTAATTTTACCGAGCGGGCCTGCGGTCCTTTGTCAATCATAATGTCCAAAGTGAAATTTTCCATAGCCGAATAGAGATACTCCTCTATGGGACGGCTTAAACGATGGATTTCATCAATAAAAAGCACATCGTTCTTCTCTAAATTTGTCAAAAGCCCGGCTAAATCTCCGGCTCTTTCGATGGCTGGCCCGGAAGTAGCTTTAACTCCCACGCCCATTTCCTGGGCAATAATATAGGCTAAGGTCGTCTTCCCCAATCCAGGCGGCCCATAAAGAAGAACATGGTCAAGCGCTTCTTTCCTTTTGGCCGCCGCAGCAATAAAAATGGAAAGATTCTCTTTAATCTTCGACTGCCCGACAAACTCTTTCAAATTTTTTGGACGGAGAGTGGCATCGAATTCCCGGTCTTCTTCGTGTAAATCAGGAGCGGTTACTCTATTTGCCATTAGCTTATACCCGAGATACCTGCGTTATATGGAATGTTAATCCTGTTTACATAACACATTAAACTTCCCGCATTGAACAAAAGACATACATTATATAAAACACTTTGTCTATATCTTCTTAAGGGCTTCGCGGATTAAAAACTCTAAACTGTCAACTGATTTATTCTTAAAATTTTCCACCGCTTTTTGCGCCGCTACTCGTTTATATCCTAAAGAAACCAAAGCCTGGACAGCATCTCTTTCTAAATTCGGCCTTGGCCCTTCTAATTTTTTCAAACGACCTTTTTCCTCTATAAGTGCATAAAGATTTTTAATTCGTTCGCGCAATTCAAAAATAAGCCGCTGGGCAATCTTTCTGCCCACTCCCGGAATGAGCATAAAAGCGGCTACATCTTCATTATCGACCATCCTAACTACATCTTCTAAAGATAAGCTGGACAAAATAGCCAAGGACAATCGGGGGCCAACGCCAGAAATGGAATTGAGGAGATTAAAGAGTTCTTTCTCTTTTAAACTGGCAAAACCATAAATTTCCCAGAGATTCTCCCTGATGTAAAGAGAGGTAAGAACCTTTATTTTACTGCCTGGTTCTCCAAGTTTCTCGAAGGTTGAAAGAGGGATATTTACTTTATATCCAACGCCGTTAACTTCTACCAAGCAGGAGGTTGGCCGCTTTTCTTTAAGAAACCCTTCGAGATAATCAATCATTTTTAATTTTGTTCCGGGGGAACGAATGAAAGTAGCATAAGGCTATGGCTAAAGCGTCGGCGGCATCATCAGACTTAGGGATTTCCTTCAAATTGCCGATAAGCTGGGTTATCATATATTGCACCTGAGGTTTAGATGCCCGGCCTCTCCCGACTACAGAAAGTTTTACTTCCAGGGGAGTAAATTCTTTTATCTTTAACCCTTTACTAATAACAGCCAGGGTAGTAATTCCCCGAGCTTCACCGACTTTTAAAGCCGTTTTCACGTTCTTAGCAAAAAAAAGTTTTTCTAAAGCGACCACGTCGGGTTTAAATTTACTAATAATCTTCCGCACTTCCCGGTAGATAATTTGCAGCCGGTTCCCATGGTTTTCACCTGCCCCAGTAACTATACAACCGTAGTTAACAAGCTCTGGAGAATTTTTGCTTATTTCAATTATGCCATAGCCTGTCCGGGCTAATCCTGGATCCAAACCTAAAATTTTCATTTTTTGCCCAATTTTTCTAAAATTTCATTAGAGATATCGAAGTTAGCATAGACATTCTGGACATCCTCGTGCTCTTCTAAAATATCCATCATTTTAAGAATTTGCTCAGCTTCTTTCTCTTGGAGTTTAATCGTGCTGTGCGGATCCATAGTAATATCGGCTAAAGTATACTTAACATTTTTCCCGTCAAATTTGGCTTTTACCTTTTCGAAATTCTGCGGCAGGGTAATTACTTCGTAACTATCTTCGATTGTCCGCACATCTTCGGCACCGGCCTCAAGAGCAAGCTCAATCAACTCTTCCTCTGGCAAAGATTCTTTAGGGATGACAATAACACCTTTCTTATGAAACATCCAAGACACACAACCGGCCGCTCCCAGGCTTGCTCCGGCTTTGCTGAAAATATGGCGAATTTCTGTCATTGTCCGATTTTTATTGTCAGTAAGCACTTCTACCATAATTGCCACCTTACCCGGGCCATAGCCTTCATAAATAAACTCCTCATAAGAAACACCTGGCAGCTCTCCCGTCCCCCGTTTAACCGCCCGTTCTATATTTCCACTGGGCATATTAGCCATTTTCGCCCGATTAATCGCCACCCGAAGCCGAGGATTCGTTTCTATCTCACCCCCTCCCTGACGGGCGGCAACAGCAATCTCTTTAATTAATTTAGAAAAAAGTTTTCCTCTGCGTGCATCAGTTGCCGCTTTCTTATGTTTAATACTCGCCCATTTCGAATGTCCAGACAACTCGATTACTCCTTTTTCTCTTTTCTTTTTTGATATTCGGTAATTTTCTCCTGAGCAATCCGGGAAGGCACTTCTTCATAATGCGAAAAATCCATCGCATAGGTGCCCGTCCCTTGAGTAAGAGATTTCAAATCAGCCGCATACTTATACATCTGTGCCATAGGTACATGCGCCTTTATTGTCTGAATTCCTCCTTCTGTTTCTACCCCCATAATTTTCCCCCGGCGGCTGCTCAAATCCCCGGTAAGGTCTCCCAGATATTTTTCTTCGGCGCTCACTCTTACTTCCATTATCGGCTCTAAAAGAATAAGGCCGGCTTCGGTTACTCCCTTTTTCAAAGCCATAGAGCCGGCAATCTGAAAAGCCATATCAGAGGAATCAACTGGATGATAGGTGCCGTCATAAACAGTTACTTTTAAATTCACCAACGGATAGCCGGCTAATACGCCTTCTCTCATTGCTCCTTTAACGCCTTTTTCCACTGCCGGAATATATTTGGAAGGAACAGCTCCTCCAAAAATTTTATTTACAAATTCGAATTCTTGCCCTTGAGGCAAAGATTCAATTTCCAGCCAGACATCGCCGTATTGTCCACGTCCGCCGCTTTGTCTTTTAAACTTGCCTTGAACCTTTGCTCGTCCTTTAATTGTCTCCCGGTAGGCAATTTTAGGCTTCTCTAAGTTAACCTCCACCCCATACTTTCTCTTAATTTCCTTGATAATCGTCTCTAAATGCAATTCTCCCAATCCTTCAATAATTATCTGCCCGAATTCGTGGTCGATATGATATTTAAAAGTGGGGTCCTCCAGCATTACCGTAGAGAAAGCTGTACCCATTTTCTCCTGATCCTTTTTTTCCTTAGGAGTAACCGCTACCGAAGTGATTGGCGGCGGGAACTGGATGAATTCAAACTGCACCATATCTTTCGAAGAACACAAAGTATCCCCAGCCCTGGTATTTTTTAATTTTGTTAAAGCGGCGATATCGCCGGCGCTGACCTCACCAATATCCCGTCTTTGTTTACCCAGCATAGAGCAAATCTGCCCGATTTTTTCCTTCTGTCCTTTAGTCGAAATAAAAACCTCCGTGCCCGATTTTAATTCTCCGGAGAAAAGTTTCACATAAACCATTTCTCCTACATGAGGCTCGATAAACGCCTTAAAACTTAAAGCAGTAAAAGGCGCGGTAAGCTCGACTTTCTTTTCTTCCTTCCCTCCGCTTTGAGATTTTATAGAAATCGTCCGATCAACAGATGCCGGGAAGAAATTAACTATTGCTTCAAGCAATAAATCCACCCCTATGTTTTTTATAGCTGACCCGCAAAAAATAGGAAAAATTACCCTGCCCTTGATCCCCTCCAGAAGAGTCTGAGAAAGCTTCTCTTCGGATAGCTCTTTTCCGTCAAGATACTCCTCTGTCAAAGCATCGTCTGTTTCTACAATAGACTCGGTTAACTTCTGCCCCAAAGATTCAGCTTTTTCTTTATTTTCGGCTGATAAGTCGCCGCTGCCATAAATCCTTTTATTCAACAAATTAATGACGCCTTTAAAATCCGCTCCCTCTCCCAAAGGCATAGCCATAGGGACTATATGAGGGTTAAGCTGCTCCTGGCACATCTTGGAAATTGCCTCGAAATCGGCATTTTCTTTATCCAGTTTATTGATAAAAAATGCGACTGGAATATTTAAATCTTTAGCAAACTGCCATAGCTTTCTGGTGTACATCTGTACTCCGGAAACACTGTCCAGGACAATAAGCAGGCTTTCGATAACCGGCAAAACTCTTTTTACCTCCGCAACAAAATCAGGGAACCCCGGGGTGTCGATAAGATTTATCTTGCATCCCTGCCATTCCAGAGGAAATATTTTAGAAAAAATAGTGGTCTTCCGTTCAGCTTCTTCTGGCTCGCTGTCAGCCACCGCTTTAGTCCCATCCAGTTTACTTAAACGTCCGATAATTTTGGCGTTATAAAGCATCCCTTCGATTAAAGAACTTTTCCCCGCACCCCCATGAGAAATAACCGCAATGTTTTTGATTTTTTCCGGACCGAACTTTCTCATTTTTTACCCTTTCGTCAACCCCGCGAGATAACGCCCCGCTTTACCGCTTAAAGGCCCGCTTTTCACAGGATAAGTTAAATTTTTGTAGACCTAATCTCCCTACTAACAGAGCCAGATTATAACATATAGCTCATAGGGTGTAAAGCAATTTCTCGATCCGCAAAAACTTATTGCCTTATATCCGCTTTTAGGCTATACTTCTAAATGAAATGGCGCGTTTACAGATTTTGAGACGATATTTGTTGAAAGAATGGATAGGGGCTTTCCTTCTCTCCCTTTTAGTCTTTACCTTTGTCCTTTTCGTTGGAAATCTACTAAAACTGGCGGAGTTGATAGTTGGCAAAGGCGTAAATTTTATGCTAATTCTCAAATTGTTTATTCTCCAGCTCCCCTATTTCTTCAGCTACACAATTCCTATGTCAGTGATTTCTTCAAGTCTTCTCGCTTTTGGGAGGCTTTCAGCCGATAATGAAATTTTAGCTATACGGATAAGCGGTATAAAACTCTCCTCTATCGTTATCCCTTTTATCTTTGTCGGGATGCTCCTGACTATTTCCGCCTTCACCATAAATAACAGCATTCTTCCTTACACTTACTCTCAAGCAAAAAGTATTGTCCGTAATCTTGGAACCGGTTTCCCGGTTCTCCCTCAATTTGACGAATCGGTATTAATAGATGAATTCGAAAATTATAAAATTTACATCGGCCGGGTAGAAAAGCAAAAACTGAAAGATTTAACCATTATTTACAAACCGGATAAATCCAGTTCGCAGGTTATCTTTTCTGCTAAAGAAGGGATAATTTCCTCCCCGAAAGATAAGGGCACCATCTCCATAAAACTATTAGACGGCTCCATTCATGAATTGGACCTTAAAGATTGCCAGAAATACCGCAAGATAAATTTTAGCCAGCACATCTTGAATCTACCGACGGAATTTACTTTAAGTTCCCAGAAAAAATTGAAAGAAATGAGTATTAGAGAGTTACGCTTTGCTTTAAGAAAAAGCAAAAATATTTTGGAGCGTTACCCCCTTTTTACCGAAATTCACAAAAAGATTTCTCTTTCTTTTTCCTGTTTGGTGTTTTTCCTTGTGGCTATCCCGCTGGGCATCCAGACAAAAAGAGCCGCGAAATCTACTAATTTTGGGTTAAGCCTGCTTTTAATTGTTACCTATTACCTTTTTCTTGTCGGCGGGAAAACTTTAGGCGAAAAAGGATTATTACCGCCGTATTTAGCTATGTGGCTGCCAAATATATTGATGGGAACTCTGGGGATCTTTCTTTTATACCGTCTTGAGGCAAAATAATGACCATTATTGACCGCTATATCAGCAAAAGATTCATCCTCTGGGCTCTTCTTTTCTTGGTAACCTTTATTTTCCTTTATGAAATCATCGATCTTTTTGAGCATCTGGACGAATTTCTCTCCGCTAAGGCCGATTTCAAAACTATCCTGGCATATTATCTCTTATTCATCCCGCCTATCTTTGTTCAGATTATTCCAGTGGCTATCCTCCTTAGCACCTTGTTCGTTTTGGGTTATATGACCCGGTTTAATGAAATTATTGCCCTTAAATCCTGCGGGGTAAGTTTATATCGTCTAATCCTGCCATTTATGAAATTAGCTTTGGGATTCTGTTTAGTGGCTTTTTTAATTAACGAAACCATTGTGCCGGTAAGTTTTTTCAAACTAAATACAACTAAAGAAAAAAAATGGTCAACTGAAGCGCCGTCTAAAATTTTCCATGACCTCAGCTTTTACGGTCCTCAACGCCGGTTTTATTACGTTAAAACCTTTAATTATCCAGAGAAAACCATGGAAGGAATACTCCTTTTGGAATATTATCCTAATCGGACAATTAAAATTAGAATAGATGCCGAGAGGGCCTTCTGGCGGGGTGACAGCTGGCTTTTTAGGGAAGGGATTATCCGCTATTTTGATAAACAGGAATATTTAGTCGAAGAAGAACTCTTCAAGCAGAAAGAGATGCATTATAAAGAAAATCCGGAAGATTTTCTCCGCCAGCAAAAAAAATTGGAGACCATGAATTTGTTTACCTTGGCAAAGTACATTAATTATCTAAAAGAATCCGGGTTTCATCCCCATCGAGAATTACTTGAGCTCCAGTACCGCTTTGCCTTTCCCTTAATCAGCTTTTTTATCATTCTTTTGGGTATCCCCTTTGCCTTAAAAATCCACAAAGGGGGCGTTCTTTACGGAGTAGGTATTTCCTTAAGCCTTTGCCTTTTTTACTATATCTGCATATCCCTCACTCTCGCCCTGGGCAAACAAAGAGGGTTCCCTCCATTTCTATCTGCTTGGTCCGCCAACATTCTTTTTGGCGGAATCGGCCTTTATCTTTTGCGCCGCACCCCCAAATAAAAAAGGGACACTAAAAAATGTCCCTTTTGTTTAAAGTTTAATGTGTAAAGTGTAATGTAACCTTACATTTTTTCCATTCCACATTTAACATTACACATAACACAATGCTTTTTTACGTTCCTATCTCCCAGGATTTAAGATATTTTTTTTGCTCTCCGGTCAATTTATCTGCTTTTATACCCATACTTTTTAATTTTAAAAGGGCGATTTTTCTATCTATTTTCTCCGGGACTGAATAAACCCTTTTGGTTAAAGATTGCCCGTGTTTTACCAAATATTCGACGGATAAAGCCTGGTTAGAAAAAGACATATCCATAACCATAGCCGGATGCCCTTCGGCGGCAGCCAGATTAATCAAGCGTCCTTCGCCCAGCAGATTTATTCGGTTACCGTTGGCCAGCGTATATTCGTCAACAAAACTTCTTGTCCTCCTTTTTCTCTGAGCTATCTTCTCTAAAGCCGGGATGTCTATTTCTACATTGAAATGTCCGGCATTAGCCAGAATCGCTCCATCCTTCATCAATTTAAAATGCTCTATTCTTAAAACACCGGTATCACCGGTTGAGGTTACAAAAAGCTCCCCTATTTTAGCCGCTTCCCGAAGAGGCAAAACTTGGTAACCGTCCATAACCGCCTCAAGGGCCCGAAGAGCGTCTACTTCAGTAATGATTACACGAGCGCCCATCCCCTGAGCTCGACGGGCAATACCCCTTCCACACCAGCCATACCCGCAAACTACAAAGTTGCACCCGGCTATAAGGATATTGGTCGCCCTAAGGATTCCATCGATGGTACTCTGTCCGGTTCCGTAGCGATTATCAAAAAGATATTTGGTTTGGGCATCATTAATAGCAATAATCGGATAAGCCAAAACTTTATTTTCCTCCATGCTCCTCAGGCGAATAACCCCGGTAGTTGTCTCTTCAGTCCCGCCAATTATTTTTTTAAGGAGAGGTCTCCTCTTAGAATGCAGGGTAGAAACTAAATCTGCGCCATCATCCATAGTAATCTGGGGCTTTATCGCTAAGACGCTTTCAATATGTTTATAATACAGGCTGTTGTTTTCTCTTTTAATAGCAAAAACCGGTATTTTATCATCTTTTACCAAAGAAGCGGCGACGTCATCCTGAGTGCTCAAAGGATTAGAAGCACAAAGTTCGACCTCCGCTCCACCGGCCTTTAAAACTTTGACCAAATTAGCCGTTTCTGTCGTCACATGCAGGCAGGCAGAAATTTTTATCCCCTTTAAAGGTTTTTCTTTAGAAAATCTCTTTTTCACCAAAGATAAAACAGGCATATATTCTCTCGCCCATTCAACCCTTAATTTCCCTTTTTTGGCTAACTTTATATCCGCAATATCATAATTCACAATTTCCTCCTTAGGTTTTACTCTGTCCCCTGCTTTCTGTCTTCTGTTTTCTGTCCTCTGTCTTCTGTCCTCTCTCTACTCTACACTTTACACTATTAAATCCCTGCCTCTTTTCTTAAAGTAGAAGCCAAGTCGGTCTTTTCCCAATTAAACCCAGCTTCTTCACGTCCAAAATGGCCGTAGCAGGCCGTTCGGCGATAAATCGGTTTTCTTAAATCGAGCAATTTTATAATCCCCCGGGGAGATAAGTCCAGGTGTTTACGGATAATCTTCACTATCCGGTCCTCAGGAATTTTCCCGGAATGGAAAGTGTTGATTAATAAAGAAACAGGTTGCAGTTCTCCTATGACATAAGCAATTTGAACTTCACATCTGTCTGCCAGATGGGCAGCAACAATGTTCTTAGCCAGATAACGGGCCATATAAGAAGCCGAACGATCTACCTTGGTGGGATCTTTTCCCGAAAAGGCCCCGCCGCCATGAGTAGCCATTCCCCCATAGGTATCAACGATAATTTTTCGGCCGGTCATACCGGTATCGCTTTGCGGCCCGCCAACCTCAAACTTACCCGTTGGATTAATGTGATAACGGACATTTTTATCGATCATTTTCGCAGGGATAATCTTTTTTATGACCTCTTCGATTATTCCCTCGTGAAGTTTCTTCTGTTTCCTTGGGGATGACATCTCCCGGGTATGCTGAGAAGAAACAACTACATCAAGCACACTAACCGGCTTACCATTCTGATATTTAACCGTAACCTGGGATTTACCGTCTGGGCCTAAATAAGTAAGTATCCCCTTTTTCCTCACTTCTGTCAACCTTCTTACCAGCTTATGGGCCGTCATAATTGGAAAAGGCATAAGTTCTTTCGTTTCCCGGCAGGCATAACCAACCATTAAGCCTTGATCCCCGGCTCCGCCTCGGTTTACCCCCAGGGCAATATCCGGTGACTGCCGGCTGATAGCCGCCAGCAATCCACAAGTTTTATAATTAAACCCGAAATCGGGATTGGTATATCCAACTTCTTCAATGAGTTTCCGGACTAAAATCGTTAAATCCACATAAGACTTTGTTGTAATTTCTCCCCCGACAATAACCAATCCAACCGTGACAAAGGTTTCACAGGCAACCCGTCCCATGGGATCCTCTTTCATAACTTTGTCTAAAACCGCGTCAGAAATCTGGTCACACAGCTTATCTGGATGTCCTTCGGTTACAGATTCTGAAGTAAAAATAAAATCCCTTTTCATCCTTTCACACCCTCCTTTTGTATTTTGTTGATTGTTTTTAACTGTAAACTCGAAAATCCCGCTCCCGGAGATTAATGGCGTTTACTTACATTCAAAACTGACCCGGCAAACACAGAAATGTTTTCCTGGACATTTGCCGATAACCCAATGATACAATCTCTGAGTTCTACATTCTTAGCAATAAAAGCTTTATCCCAGACAATACATCGGCGAAGCCTCGCTCCTTTTTTCACTACGGATTGATTGCCTAAAACCGTATATTCGGAAAGGCTGGTATTTTTTTCAATATGGCAGCCTTCGCCAATTACCAAAGGCCCTTTTAGTTTTGCCCTTTTATCGATAAAAGTGCCTTTACCAACCCAGATTTTTCGCCCAAGTTTCTCTCCAGGGATTCTTAAACCTACCTTTTCTTCTAAAATGTCGCTATGAACCCGGCGATACTCATGTAAATCTCCAATGTCACACCAATATCCTGAAGCTTTATACCCATAAACGCCCTTACCCATCTTAACCAATTTAGGGAAAAGTTGATGCCCGAAATCAAATTCTAAAGATGCTGGAATAAACCTAAATATCTCCGGTTCTAAGATATAAATTCCGGTATTCACCCAGTTATGGAAAACATCTCCCCATTTAGGCTTTTCGATAAAACGATTAATCAACCCGTTTGCCCGAGTCAAAACAATACCGTAGGGGAATTTAGCGTCTACAGGGGATAAAACAATCGTAGCCAGGGCTTTTCTCTTTTTATGAAAGGCTATGGCTTTAGCTAAATCTATATCCGTGACACCGTCGCCGCTGACTACTATAAAAGTTTCTTTGAAGTATTTTGAGGCCCTTTTAACTCCTCCAGCCGTCCCTTTGATTCTCTCTTCATATGAATAATTGATTTCCATACCCATCTGCTCGCCCGTTTTAAGATAATTCTTAATCACCTTGGGCTGGTAGTGAAGATTAATGACTATCTCTCTGATGCCATATCTTTCCAAAAGATGAAGCATATGTTCAATGACCGGCTTGTTAACCACTGGTAACATTGGTTTTGGGAAAGCGTAGGTTAAGGGACGAAGTCTGGTCCCTATCCCCGCCGCCATTACCATTGCCTTCATCCTGAATCCCTCCAGTTTAAGGAGTATCAAAGTGTCAAAGTATCAAACTGTCGAAGTTGCTTTGACACTACACATTCCTACCAGCTAATTTCTTTTTTAATAAAGCGATTCGTTCTACCGGCGTCGGGTCTACCCCGTTCAATATAGCCAGATAGAAACTAACAAAATCTCCCAAGTTAATCAGGGAAAAAATTCTAGAAAGGCGCGATTTGCCTTTAGAGGAAACCTCGATTATCTTATAAGGGTAAGCTTTAAGCAGGGAGCGGGTGATATTCATCCTTGTTTCATTTCTATAATAATCTTCTCTATCCTTTAAGATAATGATAACAAACTTTTTATAAAGCAATTTCTGTTCCTGCCACCCGACGATTTCGTTATGGTCAAGCTCAGGGAAAAAGTGATGAAAAGAGAGGATTTTACTGTTTTCTGCCAGCTGCGTCCGCCAGCGATAAGCAACTGCCGAAGTAGTTTCAAAACTTCCGTATATAACTGGAATCCGGCCGGATAAATTCCCGGCTACTTTTAAAGCCGGGTTGCCTTTTCTATTCTCGATGGCGAATTTTCGCCTTAATCCCTTGAGATTCCTGATTAGGTCTAGAAGATATCGGTCTTGATTGCCGATTAAACCGATTTTCTCTAAAACTAAAAGGGGAGGAATAGCAAGGTATCCTAAAGCCGCCCGGGGCGGTAATCCAGCCGGAATAGGAATAAGAGCAATCTTATCCTTTTTCGCCAGCGCTTTAAGCTTCCCGCCAGAAGTTATAGCGATGACCTTTGCCTTTTTTCTTCTGGCATCCTTATAGAGACTGAGCAATTCTTCCGTATTACCCGAATAGCTAATAGCAAAAACCAAGGTGTTTTTATCGACAAAAGAAGGCAGGGAATAACTTTGAACAACCTTAACAGGCAAATCTATTTCATCCTGAAGGTAAACCTGCAAAATGGCTCCGCTCATGGCTGAACCGCCCATACCAGCAAAGACAATTTTATTAACATTTTGAAACTGCCGGGCAGGACGAAAAACTCCTCCGATAGACCGGGCCTGCTGACATTGGTTGGGAAAATCAACAAGCAACTGGTACATATTGCTTTTATCAAATTTTTCAATTAAACCGCGGCTCATTTTTTTAATTGGCATTTTCTTAATCACTCCTACCGTTAAAAGCTGCCCGTGATAAACAGTAATTCCTAACAGGGAAGATTCTCCTTTAAAAAAGAAGCAACTTCTTCTCCAGTTGAAAGTTTAAGCGCATCTTCTAAAAGTTTCTTCCCTTCTTTAAAAGTGATTGACCTGATAACCTTTTTTACTTCGGGAATAACTACCGGACTCATACTCAATTCATCCAGCCCCATGGCTAGCAGAAGAGGCGCAAAATACGGCTCTCCGGCCATTTCACCACACATCCCCACGGGAATCTTTCTTTGGTGAGCTGCATCAACAGTCTGCTTTATCAGACGGATAATCGCTGGGTGTCCGGGGTTATAAAGATAAGCAATCCTTTCATTAATACGATCGACAGCTAAAGCATATTGAATCAAGTCGTTGGTCCCGATACTAAAAAAATCGGCTTCTTTCGCTAATATGTCAGCAGTTATCGCCGCTGATGGTGTTTCTATCATCACCCCTATTTTAATTTCTTCATCAAAAGGGACCTCATCCTTTTTTAAATTGTCCTTCACCTCTTCCATAACCTCTTTAGCCCGGCGTAATTCTTCCACTCCGGAAATCATAGGAAACATCACCTTAATTTTCCCGTAGCGGCTGGCTCGGAGAATCGCCCGTAATTGAACCTTAAATATATCTAAACGTTCCAGGCAAAAACGGATTGCCCTCCAGCCCATAAAAGGATTCATCTCCTTGGGAACGGCAAGATGGGAGATGAATTTGTCTCCGCCCAAATCCAGGGTGCGGATAATCACCGCCTGAGGAGCAAACCGTTCGGCAACTCGCCGGTAAGCTTGGAAATGTTCCTCTTCACTGGGCAAATCAGTCCGGTTAAGATAGAAAAATTCAGTCCGGTAGAGACCTATCCCTTGAGCTCCATGTTCTATTGCCGAAGGAATTTCTTCAGGAAATTCGATATTGGCGACTAATTCAATTTGATGCCCGTCGCGTGTTTCGGCAGGCAACTCCCGAATTTTCGCTAATTCTTTATCTTGAAGAATAATTTCTTCTTTTTTCTTCCTATAAGCCCTTAACTCTTTCTCTGTAGGTTCGACAATTACTAATCCAGCCGTGCCGTCGATAATAATTGTGTCTCCGTCTTTAATGTTCTGAGTGACATTCTGTAGTCCGACTACTGCCGGGATTTCTAAAGAACGCGCCATAATCGCTGTATGTGAAGTTTTCCCGCCGACATCGGTAACAAAACCAATCACTTTCTCCCTATGCATTTGAGCCGTCTCTGATGGAGAAAGATCATAGGCAACAACAATTACTTCTTTACTCAATGAGGCAAGGTTTTTTTCTTCTTTCCCTAAAAGGTTCTTTATTACCCGGTTGCCCACATCATTAATATCGCTGACCCTTTCCCTTAAATATTCATCTCCCACTTTGGGGAAAACGCTGGAAATTTTTTCTAAAACTCCTGTGACAACCTGTTCGACGTTAACTTTTTCTTTTTTTAAGCCTTTGATTACCTCTTCAATAAACATTCTATCTTCAAGGAGCAAAAGATGCGCATCGAAAATATCAGCATGTCCGCTGTCCAATTCTTTGGCAATCTTCCCCTGGATATTGACTATTTCCGATCGAGTTTTAATCAACGCCTCTTCAAAACGGGCAATTTCCTTTGGGATGTCTTCCTCGCTAATTGCATAGCGGGAAACAGCTGACATCTTTCGTCTTTTAAAAAGATACGCTTCCCCGATAGCCACTCCCGGGGATACAGCAATACCGTGTAACATTTTATCTCCTAAGTTTCTCCGAATTTATCGGTTAAAAGTTTCTCCAGAGCAAAAAGAGCCTTCTGGGCATCACTGCCGTTTATAGCGATAGTGACTTTACTGCCTTTTTCTGCCGCCAACATCATTAAACCCATAATGCTCTTCCCATTCACTCTTTCACCGTTCTTCTCAACAAATATCTCTGATTCAAATTTATTTGCCGTCTGGACAAAAAGGGCGGCTGGGCGGGCATGTAACCCCAGCTCATTTTTGATAACAATATCTTTCCTTATATCCATCTTGGCCTTTAACATTTAGCGAATAAAAAATAAAACGCTGTCCGTTATGCGCTATCCGCTAAAATAAAGCGAAAAACTCTCCCAATAGAATTAAACCTAAAATGAGTTTGGCGGGAGTAACCGTTGAAAGGAGCAGGCATATTACGGTAAAAAGAATCAAAACAACGGAAAAGTTATAAACGGAACCAAGGTTCATCAACCCTCCTATGTCAAATAAAGAACAAGAAAAAGAAAAAAACACCACCCCCCCCCCGATCAAAATCAAACCCAAGGCACTGATAATTCTGGCGGTTTTCTGTAGATTTATTTTTTTAAGAGTATTGACGATTTGAATCCCTGTGTGGTAGCCGCGAAAAAATCCGATAAACCGGATAAACACATGGAATAGATTATAAACGCAGAAAAAAGAAAGCAACCCTCCAATTAAAGCCACAAACTTATTTTTGTCCCAGAAAAGAAAAATAAGGCTAATTCCGAGCAAAGCCGCAAACGGCCTCAAGGTTGCCCAAAAAAAAGTATCGCCTAAAGCGCCCAAGGGCCCCATTATTTGAACTTTTAAATTCTGTATTCTTCCGCGGTCAAAATGAGTTAAAAGCAGCATCTTTTCTTCTTCAGAAATCAGCACCCCGATAATAGGCGCCGCCAGATAGGGATGGGTATTAAAGCAGCTTAAGTATTCTTCAATAATCAGTTTCCTCTTTGCCTTATCTCGATGTAGATAACAAATCGCTGGAAGGATGGCATAAGTAAGTCCAAAGCCTAAAAGACGTTCGAAGCTCCAGACTGCCTGAATAAAGAAAGAACGCAAAAAGACTGTAATCAACAAGAATAAGGGTATCTGTTTCCTTTGTTTATCTATCTCAATCATCCCCGTCAATTTTAGAAATAACCGGCAGTCGATATAATCACCTTTCTGCCTGCTGTTGTTAGAGAAGCTTTAATCCCAATGTTAATAAAAGGGCGATAAAAAAGAAAGAAAAATTTCTTCTAGTAGCGAATAATTTAAAAACAACAGCTAACCCCAGAATTGGCAGCATTTTTTCAGCTAAGATTAATCCCCTGACAGTTTGCGGATTAATCATCCTAAAAAGGAAAGAACAAAATTTCAAACCTAAAAATGTGCTGATAAAAATAAGAAGAAAAGCAAAAATAAAAATAAAAATAAGCGAAATCCAATTGATAGCTTCTATCCCCCAGAATTTATTTTGCTCAATAAATCTATCGGCCAAATGGACAAGATTATCATTCACCCGGCCTAAAACTGCTTCTCCTTTTTGAGCCAGGAAACCAACTATC
The DNA here is from genome assembly GCA_964506785.1 of uncultured bacterium. Lineage (GTDB taxonomy): Bacteria > CAZDME01 > JAYEMH01 > JAYEMH01 > JAYEMH01 > CAZDME01. The sequence goes on from CAZDME010000003.1 coordinate 43,306, forward strand.
GTCCCTAAAAAAACCGCCACCGGAAGCAATCCGGGCTGAATTCCCCCGGTTTGATAAATAATCACCAACCCAACGCTAAAAATTCCTAAAAGAGCCACTCCTAAAGAAGGATTCGCCCCGCCGACTGGTAATTTGCCAATCCAGATTAACTGAAGAAGCGTCCCAACCAATAATCCAGTCTGCAAATCACCAAAGATTAAACCTATAATTGGGCCGGATATGAGCGGCTGGGAGATTAAAATCTGCCCAACGGCCGTGGCATCAAGAGCCAAAAGGCCACCCACCGTAGCTAAAATTAAAATTTCTTTTATCACGTCACTCCAAAAACTTTAATATATTCTTCTTTACATCTGTCGGAACCGCTCTCACTTCCAATTCAATCCCTCGTTTAGCCAGCTCCTGAAAGGCTAAAACATCATCTTCATCTACCGAAACCGTTTCTAAAATGTGCCTTTTCCCAGAGCTGAAATGCATCGCCCCGATGTTGACCGATTTAACCATAATCCCTGAATCAACAAATTTGACTAAGTCCCGGGGATTGCTAAATAGGAAAAGTGTTCTCTCTTTCGTAAACTGCACCTCCTGAGCCGCTTTAACCACCTTGTCGATTGACAAAATAGCTATTTTGAGATTTGCCGGGACAGCAATTTCCATAAGGGTCTTACGCATCTCATCGCCGGCAACTTCATCGTTACAGACAAAAATTTTTTGAATCTTTTGATGTCTAACCCAGCCTTGAATGACCTGGCCATGAATTAATCTATCGTCAATTCTTATAAGCGTTATAGACATTGCCTAATCTTTCTTTTCCCTCATCCGTCGAAAAATTTCGTCTGCCATTAAAATACTCTGTTGGCCGGCAGTTAAGGCTAAACCAGACAGCTTCTCTAAACTGGCTTCTTCCCGGTGAGTAGCCACTTCTAAGACCATCGGCAGGTTAACTCCGCTTATCACTTTTACTTTGTGCTTGTCAATAAATGAAAGACTCGCTGTAGCCGGACTGCCGCCAAAAATATCGATTAAAATTAACACGCCTTCAGGGCTATCAGTTTTCTCAATGGCCTGTTTTAATTTCTTCCCTAAATCAGCTAAACCTTCTTTGGCGTAGATAGCGACTGCTTCCACCTGCGGTAAAGGGCCGACAACCATCTCTGCCGTGGAAAGAATCTCTTGAGCTAAATTTCCATGCGTGGCAATTACCAAACCAACCATAAGAACTTTGCCTCTTTATTTATTTTTTCTCATGTGTTTTATTAAACGCGTATTAAGCTGGCGGGCAGTAAAATATCCCATCCGTTTGAGGCGCTCATTTAAAGCAGCCACTTCTACCAAGGTGGCAATATTCCTTCCTGGCCGAACCGGAATCACCAGCTTTGGGATTTTTATTCCTAAAATTGAAGATGTTTTTTCGTCTAAACCTAATCTTTCATACTCTTTATGGGAATGCCAGGTCTCTAGATTTACTATTAAATTTATTTCCTTCTGATTTCGAATGGCCGCTACGCCAAAAAGATTTCGGATATCAATAATACCGATACCCCGAAGCTCCATATGGTGTTGAATAAGCTCGGAACCCCGGCCGATTAACCCTTTTCCCGTCCTCATACTGAGATAAACGACATCGTCAGCTACCAAACGATGCCCCCGGTCTATCAATTCTAAAGCTGTCTCACTTTTGCCAACTCCTGTCTCCCCCAAGAGTAAAATGCCCTCGCCAAAAATATCAAGTAAAGTTCCGTGTAAACTAATTTCCCGGGCAAATTTATCTTCGAGGTAATTAGTTACGATGCTTATCAGCTTAGTAGTAGCGATTTTTGAGACTAATACCGGGATTTTCTTCCTATCTGCGGTTTTCAAAAAATAAGAAGGCATTTTTAAATTGCGGGAAACAAGAAAACAAGGGATACGGCGGTAGCTGAATATCTTATCGATCCTTTCCTTTTGTATTTTTTTATTTAGACTCCGGATATAGGTAAGTTCTGTTAATCCAATTACCTGGACCCGCTCAGAGGGAAAATAAACAAAATTTCCAGTAAGGGCTAAACCCAAGCGATTGAGGTCCGAAACAGCAACATTCCTCTCAAAACTACCTTTTCCAGCAATAATTTGCAGTTTCAACGTTAAGCGGGTATCTTTGATGAATTGTTCTACGCTGACATGTTTTTCCATAATTTTATCCTCTCAAAGCCTTTAGGCTGGATAACGCTTATCTTCACGTTTGATAATATTAAGAAGTTCCTCTTCATTTTTCGCTTCTTTTAAAACCTGGCGAAAATTTTTATTTTTCAAGAGACGCGAAATTCTGGCTAAAGCTTTAAGATGGGCGCCAACCGAATCAGCCGGGGCAAGAATCAGAAAAAATAGATGAACTGCCTCACCATCCAGGGAAGCAAATTTTATTCCTTGGCGAGAAAGGCCGAAGGCGGCCACAATGCGCCTGACCGCTTCTGTCTTACCGTGCGGGATGGCAATACCTTGCCCTATACCGGTACTGCCCAAGGATTCTCTCTCTAATAAGACTTTAACAATTTTTTCTTTATCTTTGGTTTTAATTTCCTTGGCGCGGATTAAAAGTTCGACGAGTTCGCGAACGACCTCCTTTTTATTAGTGGATACAAGATTGCCTTCAATTGCCTTATCGTTTAAAAAATCCATTATTTTCATAGACATCTCCTCAAACGAAATAGGTCGCAGGTTATTGGTTATAGGTTATGGGGTTTTAAATATTTGGGGCGGGGGGCCCCTGCTGCCTATAACTTAATGCCTTTCACCTTTTATGTTAAAGTGAACTTCTCTCCCAGATAAATTTCTCGCGCTTTTTTATTTTCCACTAACTCCTGGGCATTCCCAGAGATAAGAACCTTGCCTTGATACATTATGTAAGAACGGTGAGTGATAGAAAGCGTTTCGCGGACATTATGATCGGTAAGAAGAATTCCTAATCCCTTTTCTTTTAATTTTTTAATAATCTGCTGTAGTTCGAAAACAGCAATCGGGTCTACTCCAGAGAAAGGCTCATCTAAAAGAATCAATGTTGGAGAAGTAACCAGGGCTCGGGTAATTTCGACTCTTCGGCTTTCCCCTCCGGAAAGGGTATAGGCCGGTTGATTAGCCAGATGGGCTATCTTCAACTCTTCAAGCAACTCCTCTAATCTTTTCTTTCTTTCCTTTTTGGTTAAATCCAGGATTTCTAATATTCCCATAATGTTTTCTTCGACAGTAAGCTTCCTGAATATAGAAGGTTCCTGAGGCAAATAACTAATACCCCGCCTGGCTCTTTGATACATAGGAAAATCGCTAATATCCTGGTTATCAAAGAAAACTGCGCCCTGATCAGCTTTAATCTGGCCAACAATCATATAAAAAGTAGTCGTTTTCCCTGCGCCATTAGGCCCTAAAAGGCCAACTACCTCTCCCTTTTCAACCTCGATGGAAACTTTATTTACCACCCGGGCCGGACCGTAGGATTTAACCAAATCTACTGTCCTTAAAAGGCGGCTTTTTGAAAAAGCCTTTGTTTTTTCC
>CAZDME010000004.1:0-4912 GCA_964506785.1 uncultured bacterium
AATCCAATCGCTTTTTTCATCATCATTGCTAAGATATATGTTGTCGTCATAACTTTCCATAATGACCAAAAAAGGGCGAAACCAGCCTTTCTGCTTTTCAGGAATAACCGGAAAGGGTCGATACCAGGTTTCCTGGGTTTCATATCTAGCTGAATACGGACGCAGGGAGACATCCTGGGAGTACGCGTTGGGCATCATAAAGACAAATATCCCCGCTAAACTAATCATTGAGATGATAATCCTCATTTCTCTTCTTATCATTACCTTATCCTTTCTTTTTGGTATCCCGCGGTTTATAGGATATATATAGAGGGAAGAGGGACAAATCTTAAACCACTTTGCTTAAGCGCAGAAAGTATAGCATTCACTTCTTTGATAGTCAACTAAAAAAAGCACCCCCACTATTTTCCCCCTTTTCGTCTATTTATTAGGCAGTTTAAGCTGACCCGGAGCTACCCGGGTCGGCTCAAGAGCATAATTAAAAAAACCATCAGATTCCAGAGGAAATGGAAGAAAATCGGGGCGGTAAGAGACCTTCTTCGTTCATAAATCCAGGTAACAATCACCCCCATAAAAATGATGTTTAAAAGATTGAATAAATAGCCGTGCATAAAGGCAAACAATAGGCTTGTGGCAATAATCGAAAAAATAAAACCGTGCCTTTTTCTTATGGCGCTATAGAGACAGCCGCGGAAAAACAACTCTTCAAAAACAGGGGCAATAAAAACAAGCAGGATAATCTTGGTTATGCCAAAATGAGCGGTTATCCGGGCGCGTTCGATATCCAGCCCTTTGGAATAAAATTCGATTGCCTTGAGAGGGTCCTTCTTGGACAATATGGCCACAAAGATAATTGACAGGGCGATAAAAACACCCAGGATAAAAGCGCCTAAAAAACCCAGAAGATATACCTTAAAGGCATAAAACAAGTCTTTTTTGATTTTATAAAAATCTATAAAAAACCTGACCTTTGACCCATTTATCCTTTTAAGAATCAAAAAATAGCCCGCCAGGCCGAGAAGGAGGAAATAAAATAACATCAGCAAATCCCCCCAGACGGTATGGGTAAAAATGCTACGTGGAACTTTGCCGATTATCCCTAAGAAGTTAAGATATTTTAAGTACAGGCCCAGTGCGGCCGTAAAAACAAAAAATATTAAGAAGGAAATTAAAAAAGCTAAGAGAACCTGCTTGGTTTCCCAGGGAGGATTGAAGATATTTTCCTGCGCTTTTTCATCTAACATCAAAGAATCCTGGATTGTTAAAATAAATCCGAAACCCCGGGCTGGAATTTCGGATTCTTAAATAACTTTTTTCTATTTCTCAATCTTTAAAATAAAGTTCATCGGGAGTGATAACCAAAGCCGGGATAGATTCTCCCTCACCTCCTACCGCACCGATAAAATTATTGTTGAATTCCAATTCTATAGCCGCCGCATTATCGACTTTAAGGACGAATTCTTTATCCGTCTGCCAGTTTTTTTCTTCGCCTCTCGTCAGGCCTCCTTCAAAAATTACTTTTTTCCCCTCTTTGATTTGCAGCCGGCAGTCCTTAACCGCTTTAATCCTTAAATCAAGGGCTTTTGAGGCTTTTCCCTCGGGAAGCGCTATTTTCTCCGGAGGGGAAACCGGAAAGGAAATTTTTTTGAGCTGGCTGGTTTTATACATAAGCAAAGCGACGATTAATAAAAGTATTAATAAGCCTGCCAGGCTTTTCCTTCGGTGCCGAAAATTAAAATCGGGATAACGGAATCTTATTATTTTCTTATCCCTGGCCGGGATTTTTCTCTCGCTATACAGCTCTAAAACCTTTTCTTTCTTTATTCCCAGGTATTGGGCATATTTAATCAAGAACGAACGGACGTAAACCTCCGCCGGGAGTTCCTCGAATTTTTCGCCTTCGATAGCCGATAGATACTCTTTTTTGATTTTGATATCCCGGGAGGCTTTATCAATAGAAATTTTCTTGCGTTTGCGCGCTTTGGTGAAAAGACCGCCGAGAGCATCCATTAGCTATTCCTCAAAAATCTCAGTTCCCTCAGGAAAATTTAATTTAAAGACACCCTCGGCAAAGAGGGCATCCGTCTTTATCTCATTATAGGTAAACCTGGTCAGCGTCCCGTCATTTAAAAAAACCTCAACCCTTAAAGGCAGAAAATTTTTCGGCTCTAACCAGATATTAACCCGGTCGATATCCGAATTTTCTCTTTTAGGGCGAAATTCCAAAATTTCAAGTGCCTCGCCGGAAGATTTTACTGCCAGCGGCCGCTTAATCACAAAATGCCCTTTAATTTTATCTATCGGCTGGGTTGAGGTAAACCAGAAAGGGCCAAAGGATTCCTCTGGCGAATAACTCTTTTTAATCGCCTGATTGGAATCCGGCAGATAAACCCATATAGTTTCGCCATCGCCGATAATTATTTCCTCCTCCGGCAATTCCACATCCCAGCGGAAAAAATGGGGTTTTTTAAAAAAAATTTTACCTGAGGTTTCGCCTTTTAATTCATTCCCCTGATAGATACTTTGCCTGTAATGGGCAGTATAGGTGGAAAGCTTCCGGTATTTTTCCTGCCAGGCAGAGATTATTTTTTCAGCTTCACCCTCGGCTCCGGATTTAACCGGAGAGATGGTCAGGACAAAAGCTAATCCCCAGATGAAAAGTCTAGTCATTTTTTACGTTTTCCCAGCCATTTTCGTCTATTAATATTTCCCGGGCGCGGCTGCCCCGATGCTGGCCGACAATCTCTCTTTCTTCCATCATATCTATCAATCGGGCCGCCCGGGCATAGCCAATTCTCAGCCTTCTTTGTAAAACTGAGGCTGAAGCCTGCCCGGTTTCTAACACTACCTGTACCGCCTTTTCGAATAATTCATCCGTGCCTAAAGAGGTTTCTTCTTCTTTTGATTCCTTTTCGAAAATTTCCTTATTAAAAACCGGACGGGACTTCTCGCTGATAAAACCGATAATCCGTTCGATTTCCTGATCATTAATTAACGCTCCCTGGGCGCGGATAGGTTTTGCCTGCCCGGGAGGCAGGAAAAGCATATCGCCCTTTCCTAAAAGAGCCTCGGCCCCATTCATATCTAAAACCGTCCGCGAGTCGACCTTTGAAGAAACCTGGAATGAAATCCGCGACGGGAAATTGGCTTTGATTACCCCGGTAATGACATCGACTGAAGGCCTTTGCGTGGCTAAAACGATGTGGATACCCACCGCCCGGGAAAGCTGGGCCAATCTGGTTATCGCCTCCTCAACCTCCATTGGCACCACCATCATCAAATCGGCCAATTCATCGATGACCACAATGATATAAGGAAGAACCCCCTCTTCTTTAGGAAAATTCCTGTTGTAGCTGTCGATATTCCTCACCCCGGCTTCAGCAAAAGTTTTGTATCTTCTCTCCATCTCGTCAATCAGCCATTTTAAGGTAGCCGCTGCTTTCTTCGGAGTGGTAACCACCGGGGTAATTAAATGCGGCAAATGGTTAAAATTAATTAATTCCACCCGTTTAGGGTCGATTAAAATAAACTTTACTTCCTGGGGGGACGCCTTAAAAAGAACGCTGGTAATCAGAACATTGATACAGATTGTTTTGCCGGAACCGGTCGCTCCGGCGATAAGAAGATGCGGCATTTCGGATAAATCGCTAATCAAAGGCTTCCCCGAAATATCCTTTCCCAGTGCCAGAGTTAACTTCGATGAAGATTTTTCATAATCGGGATGGGTCACGATATCCCTTAGAAAAACGTTAGAACTTGTTCGATTCGGGATTTCTATACCGACGACTGCTTTCCCCGGAATCGGAGCAACCACCCGGACCGTTGGCGCCCGCATCGCCAGGGCAATATTATCAGCCAAACCGACAATCCGGTTAACCTTTATTCCCGGAGCCGGCTGAAGTTCATATTCGGTTATAACCGGCCCCCGGTTAATCTGGGTAACCTTAGCCTTGATGCCGAAATTGCTTAAGGTCTCTTCTAAAATCCTTGCCTGCTCTTTTAAATTTTCTTTTATTTCCGGCCGCTCGCCGGGCGCTTCATCCAGAAGAGAAACCGGAGGTATTTGGTACTTGCCGAATGTCTCCGCTTTTACCGTTGCTTCCTCCTTCGTTATTTCCGGCGTCTTTTTCTTTTGAATCTTAATCCGCTCGATCCGTTTTTTCTCTTCCTCTCTTATTTGTTTAAAACGCGGCGGCAAAACGATTTTTGGTTCCACCCGTCGTTCCCTCTTTCTATTTTTCAAAAAAAGCTTGACCTTCTTAGAGGCGCCCTTTAACAAACTTCCGAAGCCAATAATGAGAAAATAAAGTATTTTGTCGAAGGTAAAAATAGTTTTCCAAACACCGATAAATAAATAAAATAGGGCTCGGAAAAGAATGAAGCGGCAGCTTAAAAGGACTCCCAAAAAAAACAACGTCAGGATTAATATGGTTACCCCTGCCGGGCCTAAAAAGCCGCTTAGACGGGCCTGAAAAAACGCGCCGATAATCCCGCCGGGGAGAAAACCAAACGAAGGAAATCTTATTCGGTAAGTCTCGAGAAAAGTGCTTAAGGAAATCAAGATAAGAAAAACGCCGGCGAATTTCAGGAAAAGTTTTAAAGTCTCCTTCCGGCGGAATTTTCGCCATCCCCAGATAGCCAGGAGCAAGGGCACCAGATAAGCGCTGAAACCGAAATAGTTGAATAAAAAGCTGGAAAGACAAACACCGGCCATACCGCCTAAGTTTTTTGGCGGCCGGTTGGGCGGAATTTTGAAAAACGAAGAATCTCCGGGGCGGAAACTGACTAAACTAATCAAGGTGAATACGGCCAGGGCCAGGATTACTATGCCTAAAATTTCCCGGCGCAACTCCGGGTTAACCTTAAATTGAAAATGTTTCTTTTTCCTCGCCATTTACCTATTTAATAGACT
>CAZDME010000004.1:5012-39209 GCA_964506785.1 uncultured bacterium
TGAGCCATATTTACATTACACATTACACAATTTTTACCGAAGCGCCATAATCACCCAAAACGACACTGCCCAGCAGTAATAAGCGAAATAACTAAGCTTGCCTTTTCTAACAATCCAGGAAAGAAACTTTAGAGCCGCAAGGCCGACTAAAGCCGTAGCAAAAATAAGGCCGCCCAGAATCATACCGGGACAACTGACTTTCCCCAACGAAAGGATTACCGCTCCGAGAGTTACCGGTAACGCTAAGAGAAAAGCAAAATGAAAAGCCAGCTCTTTTTTCAATCCACACAAATAACCGCAGCCAATGGTCGCGCCGGAACGGGAAATCCCCGGAACTATAGCCAGAACCTGGGCGATGCCGATAATTACCGCCTTTAGCCAGCCTAAATCTTTCAAATCTAACTTTACTTTCCTTTTAGCCGCTATTTTTTCGCTGAATATCAGCCAGCCCCCGTTTAGAGCCAATGCCGCGGCAACCAGATAAATATTCTGGAATAGATATTCGACCCGCCCGAAAAAAATCATTCCGACTATCACCGCCGGAAGGCTTCCTAAAAGAATCAAATAGAAAAGTTTTGAATATTCCTTTTCTCTTCCCTTTTTTGATTTTTTAGGCGGTAAAACTGAAAAAAGGATCTTTTGCAGATCCTTCCAGAAAAAAATCGTAATGCTTACAAAAGTGCCGCCGTGAAAAGCGGCCGTCCAGGCTAAGTAATTCCCCTGCAGCCGGAAGAGGCGGAAAAATATGACTAAATGCCCGGAACTGCTTACGGGAAAAAATTCGGTCAATCCCTGAATTACACCTAATATCAGCAGTTTGCCCGCATCCACCATCAGTGATTTTTACTTGACAAGTTTCTGCTCATATAGTATAAGCAGAGAAAACCGTTTTTGCCTGTTTAAAGGAACGCGTCTTTATGTGCTGTGAGTTATGCACCTATTTTTTAATATGCAGCGAAGAAGGCAAGATAAGTGACACCTGCTGCCCCCGCTGTCCTGAGTATGCTGACTGCATTGGCAATGAGGATATAACCGGTTTATCTTCCGAGGAAGAATTGGATTTCCTTTAAATTCAGGAAGTTCCCGTATGGCCAAAGCCTCCGGAGCTTCTGCCGGTTTCTGACAGCTCGTTTCCTTCAACCAATTCGGCTCGGACGATTTCTTTTATTACCATCTGGGCAATTCGTTCTCCCCGGCGGATAATAAAAGGCTCCTCCCCGAGATTAATCAGGATTATCCCGATTTCTCCCCGATAATCGGCATCGATTGTCCCCGGAGCATTTACGATGCTCAAGCCGTATTTTACGGCCAGACCGCTTCTGGGGCGGACTTCGGCTTCGTATCCCGGCGGCACTTCGATAAAAAGGCCGGTCGGCACTAACATCCTTTTACCCGGAGTCAAAACAGTTTCTTCTTTAACCGCTGCCCTTAAATCCAGGCCGCTGGCTGACTCGCTCATATATTTAGGAAGAGCAATATCTTTGCAATCCCCCGCCTGTCTGATTTTGATAATGACCTTTTTCACTTTCTCTTTCTGTCTTTTTCTTCCGCTAAAGCCTGCTTCCGGCTTAAATTAATCCTTCCCTGCTTATCTATTTCGATAACCTTGACCATAAATTTATCATTCTCTTTAACGACGTCCTCCACCTTTTCAACCCGATGGTCCTCCAACTGGGAAATATGAACCAATCCTTCCCGTCCGGGTAAAATTTCGACAAAAGCCCCGAAATTCATAAGCCGGGTTACCCGGCCAAGATAAATTTTCCCTATTTCTACTTCGGCCGTCAAATCCCGGATCATCTTGACCGCTTTTTCCAGAGCTTCTTCGTCAGGCGAGGCAATTAAAATCTTACCGTCATTTTCAACATCGATTTTGGCATTGGTATCCTCGACAATTTTGCGAATCATCTTCCCCCCGGGGCCGATTACGTCGCGGATACGGTCCGGATTAATTTGAATGGTCCTTATCCGCGGGGCATAACTGGAAAGGTTCTTCCGGGGTTCGGCAATCGCCTTATCCATTTTCTCAAGAATAGTTAAACGCGCCAGGCGGGCTTTTTCGACAATTTGTTTCAGGATATCCAAACTCAATCCTTCGACCTTCATGTCCATCTGGATACCGGTAATTCCTTCTTTGGTCCCGGCTACTTTAAAATCCAGGTCTCCGGATTGGTCTTCCAATCCCAAAATATCGGTTAACAAAACAGTTTTGTCTTTTTCCTTAATTAAACCGATAGAAATTCCGGCCACCGGAGCGGTAATGGGCACCCCGGCGTCCATCAGGGCCAATGTTGCGGCGCAGACAGTCGCCATTGAAGATGACCCATTGGATTCAAGGACATCTGAAACCAGCCGAATGGTATAGGGGAATTTCTCCAACGGCGGTAAAACCGCTTTTAACGAACGTTCGGCTAAAAGTCCGTGCCCGATTTCCCGGCGTCCCGGTCCCCTGGGCATACGAATTTCCCCCACGCTAAAAGGCGGGAAATTGTAATGAAGCATAAAAGATTTGCTTTCTTCTCCGGTTAAAGAATCGATGCGCTGTTCGTCTTCAGATGTTCCTAAAGTGGTCGTTGCCAATGATTGCGTTTGTCCCCGGGTAAAAAGAGCGGAGCCGTGGGTGCGGGGAAGAATGCCGATTTCACAACTTATCGGGCGGATATCATCTGAACTGCGGCCGTCAACTCTCTTGCCGGAAGCAACGATTTGCCGGCGGAGGATATTTTTCTCTATTTTTTCCAGGGTAAAGCGGACGGTTAAAGAAGTATGGGATTCTTCGAACTGCTCTAAAGCTTTTTCGTAAACTTTTTTTGTCTTTTCCTCCCGCGTCAGCTTATCGGAAATATTCAGGATTTGGCTGATAGATTCGCCAAACTGCTTCTCCAGGGTTTGGTAAAGCTCCTTATCGGCTTTTAGCAATTCTACCTGGCGCTTCTCCTTTCCAGCCTTCTTGACCAGCTCTTTTTGCAGGCTGATTATTTCCTGAATAAACGGCTGGGCATATTCGATGGCTTCAATAAGAGAGGCTTCCGGAATCTCCTGGGCGCTGCCTTCAATCATAACCACGGCATCCTCAGCCGCAGAGATAATTAACTCGAAGGAACTCTCCTGAAGCTGGGAATAAGTTGGATTGATAATAAATTTTCCGTCGATTTTACCTACCCGGACAGAGCCCAGAATCTTGGTAAAAGGTATATCGGAAATTGCCAGGGCCGCCGAGGCGCCAATCATGGCCAGAGTATCCGGGTCGTTTTCCCCATCGGCGGAAAGGACCATAGCCATTATCTGCACTTCGTAAAAAAACCCGTCGGGAAACAAAGGGCGGATGGGACGGTCAATAAGACGGGCGGTAATAATTTCTTTTTCCGTCGGCCGGCCTTCACGTTTAATAAAACCGCCGGGAATTTTTCCGGCGGCAGAGGTTTTCTCTCTATAGTCGACAGTTAAAGGGAAAAATCTGATTTCTTCGCCTAATTCTTTAGCGGCAACCGCGGTAACCAGGACGACCGTATCCCCATATTGGACTGTCACCGCCGCATCGGCCTGTTTAGCCAACCTTCCGGTTTCAATAATTAAATCTTTATCGCCGATAGACCTTTTAATATTCTCCATATTTTATTTCCTTAACCCCAGTTTTTTGATTATTTCGTGATAACGCGCTTTCTGATGTATTCGAAGATAACTCAATAGACGCCGTCTCTGGCCAACCATTTTAAGCAGCCCCCTTCGCGAATGGTGGTCTTTGGCGTGATTTTTAAAATGTCCGGCTAAATAGTTAATCCTCTCGGTTAATAAAGCTATTTGCACTTCGGGGGAGCCGGTATCCTTCTCATGCGCCCGGTACGTCGTAATCACGCCTTTTTTCTTTTCTTTGCCTAAAGCCACTTAACACCTCCTCAACCACTCAGTACTTTATATACGCTGACAAACACTATACCATAAAAAAACCAAAAGGTAAAGGGAAATCTCTCCCCTTCTTCTCACCAAGAGCCAGTTTTGCTTTTAGCTCTTCGCTCACGACTCTTAGTTTTTTTCTTACTATCGGCAAGCCTATCCGCCGCGCTTTTTGACGGGACACTTTAACACTCTGATGCTCTGACACTTTGTCACTTTTAAATGGCACTCTGACCATCAGCCAACAGCCATCAACTATCACCCAGCGGCCAGCACCCAGCGGCTAATTACTATAATCTTTTTCCAAAGTACTCTTTTGCCTTTTTTATATCGTCCCTAATCTGGTTTATTAAGGCATGGCGCGAGCTGAATTTCAATTCACCCCGCAGGCGCCGAAAAACCTGAACAGAAAGTTCCCGGCCATAAAGGTTGCCGGAAAAATTAAATAGGTATACTTCAATTATCCTTTGATGCTCATGAAAAGTCGGGCGTCTGCCTAAATTAAGCAAACCGCGGTAAACCTTCCCCTGTACTTCTGCTTCAACCGCATAAATGCCGTTTTTCAAAATTAAATCCAGATAGGATTCAATATTGGCTGTCGGAAAACCCAAAGCTATCCCCCGCCTGCTCCCTCTAACTACCTGGCCGGAAATCGTGTAGGGCGTTCCTAAAAAAGAAGATGCCGCCTGAACATCTCCTTCTTTTATCAGCTCCCTTATCCGGGTGCTGCTGATTATTTGTTTTTTCGATTTAAATAAAGGGGAAACCTTTACTTTAAAGCCCAATTTAATTCCCCATTTCTTCAAATGGCTGATATTTCCTCTTCGCCCTTTTCCAAAGCGGTAGTTTTCGCCGATAAAGATTTCTTTGATGCCTAAGGTTTCTTTAAGTACCTCCCGGGCAAATTGAAAAGGCGAAAGGCCGGCAAATTCCCGATTAAAATCGGCCAGCAGGCAAATGTCCACTCCTAAGGCATGGAATAAATTCAATTTTTGCGAAAGAGTAGTTAACTGTGGGCGCATCCCCTTTTCTTTCAGGACATTCAAGGGATGGACCGGAAAGGTAAAAATTAAACTTGTCCCCCGAAGTGTCTTAGCCCGTTTAACGATTTTTTTTATAATGAACTGATGGCCTAAATGCACACCGTCAAAATTACCCACACCCATAATTATACCCGGGTGATGCGCTTTAGGAAAATTTTTGATGCCGCGGATAATCTGCATTTTTTAAGCGGATTTCAAGTTATCTTTGCAATCTACAATTTTTTCTTCTGGAATAAGATGTTTCCGGAAACTGGCGAAATCGGCCAAATCCGTCAGGCTAACGCTTTCGGAAAACACGAAAGGTCCTTTCCTCAGACGAACTAAATCAAGGAGGCAGGCTCCGCAGCCGACAATTTTGCCGAAATCATGAGCCAGGGTTCTAATATAGGTGCCTTTAGAGCAGTGAACGTAAAAGCGCAGCCGGGGGAATTCTAGAGAAATAATTTTGAATTTATAAATATGTATTCCCCTGAGACGCCTTTCTACTTCCTGCCCCTTCCTGGCTAATTCGAATAATCTCTTGCCTTTATGCCGCCGGGCGGAAAACATCGGTGTAAGCTGTTCCCGTTCGCCATGAAACTGGCCGCTTATCTCATTCAGCTCCTCGATACTAATGTGCGGAATTTCTTTTAAAGCGGAAACCTTTCCTTCGATATCCTGGGTGTCGGTTTCGATGCCCAGCAGGAAAAAACCTTCGTATTCCTTTTCTCCTTGAATCAATTGGGCCGAATGTTTAGTCGATTTTCCCAAAGCCAGCGGCAAAACACCCCGGGCCATCGGATCCAAGGTGCCCAAGTGCCCCACCCGGGGAAACTCAAATCGTCTTCTGATAAAATCTACCACATCATGCGAAGTAAATCCTTTGGGCTTATTTATATTAAGAAAACCGTTCATATTCTCCGTTCACAAAACATCTCATTTTATCTTTGCCTGCTTGAGCAGCTTATCAATATGAAGAGCGTAATCCAGCGAATCGTCATATTTAAACGATATTTCCGGGATGTAACGCATCCGCACTTTCTTTCTTATTTGGCTGCTGATAAAACCGGCGGCGCTATTTAATCCCTTTAAACTGGCTTTCTTCTCCTGTTCGGTGCCAAGAATATTGACAAAAACCTTGGCGTAGCGCAAATCCTTGGATACTTTAACGGTGACTACGGTAACAAAACCGATGCGCGGGTCTTTAATGCCATCCTGGATTAATTCGCTAATGATTTTACGCAGGGTGGAGCTTGCTTTAGCGATTCTTTGGCTGGGCATAATCAAACGAATTCTATCTGCTGGGTTATTGCTTTTCGGGAATAATTGGCTTTGACAAATCCAATTACCGCTTTTTGTTATAAAATGCTATAACGTCGGGGTTAATTTTTCCAGGCGGAAAGTTTCGACTAAATCGCCTGTTTTTAAATCATTGAAATTGGCAATACCGATGCCAAATTCAAAACCGCTTGATACCTCCTTGACATCGTCTTTGAAACGTTTCAAAGAAGAAATAGCTCCCTCGTGGATAATTGTCCCGTTTCTTACTATCCTCACCCGGTTTGAACGTAAAAATTTACCGGCAGTAACATAGGCTCCGGCAATCGTCCCAACCTTAGAAACACGGAAAACCTGCCGCACTTCGGCCCGGCCGGAAAACACCTCTTTATAAGTCGGCTCAAGCAAACCGGTCATCGCCAATTTCATTTCGTCTAACAGCTCATAAATTATCCGGTAGATTCGGATATCCACATTCTCTTTATCGGCTAAAGTCTGGGCGTTCGTATCGGGGACAACGTTGAAACCGAAAATTATCGCATTGGAAGCCGCCGCTAAAATAACGTCTGATTCGTTTATGCCGCCTGCCCCGCTATGGATAATTTTAATCTTCACTTTCTCCGTCCTAAGTTTTTCCAGTGACGCTTTAATCGCCGTAACCGAACCAAGCACATCGGCCTTTAAAATTATCCGCAGTTCCTTTATCTTCCCTGCCTGGATCTCTTCATGCAAATCCTCTAAGTGAATATGGGTTACCCCTCTAAGAGCCTTTTCCCGTTCTTTTTGCTTGCGTAAAAGACCTATCTGGCGGGCCTTTTTCTCATCGTTTAGTATGGTAAAAAGCTCTCCGACTTTCGGCATATTAGAAAAACCTAAAACTTCCACCGGGGTAGAAGGCCCGGCTTTTTTAATGCGGTGTCCGTAGGCATTAATCATCGCTTTGACCTTGCCGTATTCTGCGCCGCTGATAAAAATATCGCCCACCCTTAAAGTGCCTTTTTGCACCAGGATAGTCGCAATCGGCCCTTTCCCTTTATGAATTTCGGCTTCAATGACTGTCCCTTCGGCCAAACGGTTAACATTGGCTTTTAATTCCAGCATTTCCGCCTCTAAAAGGAGCAGCTCCAGAAGATTATCTATCCCCTTTCCGGTTTTAGCCGATACATTAGCGAAGATTGTTTTTCCGCCCCATTCTTCAGATACCAAATCGAACTCAGTTAGTTTTTTCTTGATTTTAGTTGGATTGGCTTCCGGCTTATCCATTTTGTTTATAGCCACCAGAATCGGCACTTTGGCTGCTTTGGCATGGTCTATGGCCTCGACCGTTTGCGGCATAACCCCATCATCGGCAGCCACCACTAAAACAACCACATCGGTTACCTTAGCCCCATGGGCTCTCATGGCCGTAAAGGCTTCATGTCCCGGAGTATCTAAAAATACTACCTTCCCGTTTGGAAGCTCAACTTCATAAGCGCCGATATGCTGGGTAATCTCTCCGGCTTCTCCCTCGGTGATTTTAGACTTGCGGATAGCGTCTAAAAGAGTCGTTTTTCCATGGTCCACATGTCCCATGATAGTAATTACCGGGGGGCGCAGCTTTAAATCTTTGTCTTCGTCAACAATCCTTTCAATCGGTGAAATCTCTTCTTCCTCAGAGGTGCTTATTTTAGCTTCTACCTCAAAATCCTTAGCCACTACTACGGCTAAACTTTTTTCCAGGCGCTGATTTATGGCCGCCATTACTCCCCGGGACATTAAATTTTTTATTAATTCAGTGGGCGTAATTTTTAGTTTCTTAGCCAGTTCGCCTACAGTCGGTGATTCTTTAAATTCTACGATTAATTTTTCTTTTTTTTCGGCTGTTCTTTCTAAAGGAGCCTTCGCCTCTTCTTTAAGAGGCGGGACAATTTCAGCTTCTTTCTTGCTTACTGGAAATTCTTTAGCCTTTTCGCTTACCGACGGCTGGATTTTAACTTTTGGGGAAACTTTAATTTCTTTTTCAACCTCCGGCTGAACTTCTTTAACTTTTCGCCCGGTAAGTTCGGCAATAGTCGGAGATTTCTTAGCCTTTTCCTTAACCTTAGCCTTCTCCTTAACCTTAACCTCAACCTTAGCCTTAACCTTAGCCTTGGCCTTAACCTTGGCCTTGACCTTCTCCTTAACCTTAACCTTAGCCTTGGCCTTAACCTTGGCTTTAACTTTAACCTTAGCCTTAACCTTAGCTTTGTCGGCAGGTTTTTTTTCAGATTTTCTTATTTCTTTTTTCTTTTTTGGCATTTTTTCTCTGCTCTTGAGCGGCCCGTTTCTAATCCGCTTTTTTCACCGCTTCTAATATTTTCTCTACCGTTTTTTTGCCGATTCCCGGGATTGCCGTTAGGTCTTCAACTTGGGCTTTCAACAGTTTATCGAAAGAATCGAAACCGCCTTGAATTAATCTATTTAAAGTACTTTTTCCTACTCCCGGTAATTCCAATATCCCCTCGGCCTTCTTTTTTGCCTCTTTTTTCGTCTTTTTCTCCTCGGCTAAAGTAGTTTCAGTTTTTATATCGATTCTCCAGCCGGTCAATTTTACCGCCAGGCGGACATTCTGCCCCTTCTTGCCGATAGCCAGAGAAAGCTGGTCATCCGGCACAATTATCTCCGCCCTTTGCTCTTTGGGGCTGGTATTCACCTGGGTAATTTTTGCCGGGCTCAAGGCGGCCATCAGATAATCATTTATATTTTCGTTCCAGCGGATAATGTCAATTTTTTCGCCCTTTAATTCTCTGACGATTGCCTTAATTCTATTTCCCCTCACTCCCACACAGGCGCCCACGGCATCGACATTTTCCTGGGTGGAATAAACGGCAATTTTAGTTCGTTCCCCGGGCTCCCGGGCAATTCCTTTTATTTCAACACTTTTATCGCCGACTTCCGGAACTTCCAATTCAAACAAGGTCCTGACGAAATTTGGGTGGGTGCGGGAAAGAATCAACTGCGGCCCTTTAGAGGTTTTTTTGACCTCTAAGAGATAGAATTGCAGCCGTTCTCTCGGCTGGTAGGTCTCTCCCCGAATCTGCTCCCGGAACGGTAAAATCCCTTCGGTATTGCCTAAATCGATTATTTTACTTTTGTATTCTTCTCGTTGAATAAACCCGGTGACGATACTTCCCTGCTTATCCTTAAAATCCTCATAGACAACCTCTTTTTCTGCCTCACGGATTTTCTGAATAATTACCTGCCGGGCAGTTTGAGCGGCAATACGGCCGAAATTTTTTGGGGTAATCTCTTTTCGGCCGGAAAAAACCTTAAAGGCGCCGGTTTTGCCGTCAACTTTTACTTTTATATTCTCATCCTGGCCAAACCGCTTGCGGGCCGCCGTAAGCAAAGCCGCTTCGATAGTGGCCAGCAAAACCTCTTTTTTAATACCCCTTTCTCTTTCCAACTGCTCTAAGATTACCAGAATATCTCCTGCCATTTTGTTTTTTCCTCATAGGTAGAATAAAAAAAGTGGGGAAACTCACCCACTTGTTAAAACCGCTGCCGGAAAACTCAAACTATAAAATATCACATATAGGTAAACTATGCAAGGAAAATCTTCGGATTAATTAAACCTGCTCATCATTGCCTTTTCGTATTCATCCCAGGCTTTTTTCCGACAAGCATTATCGCCCCGGTTTGCCCCCTGATTTTTTTATAGGCCTTTAAAATATCCGCTTTGCTGGTTAACCCTTTATTTTCCGCCATTGCACTAACCAGCTGGATATGCTTTTCCAAAGCATCCGGGTATTGGAGGCGTATAATTTCCGAAACCCCATTTTTTCTAACCTTTATCCCCAGATCTGATTTTTTCTCTAAATTAGTAATGGATTTAGCAATGAGTTTTTCCCGCCATTTTTCGATATTGTCTTCGCCTTTATAAAAATAAACGGTAATCTTCGTGCCGAATTTTTCCTTATTTCTTTTAACCAATTTAAAAAAAAGATTTTGCTCATCGGGCAGTATAATTGCACTTTGTCAAGGCGTTTCTATTATCGAGAAATCGGATGTCCCAACTGCCATAGTTAAAGCCTGCCCGAGGTCTCCATTATTACCGAAAGATTTTTCCCATTTAATTGCATCTTCAATGGGAATTTCTTTGCCTCCTTTATCAACAAAACCTTTTCCGTTATCTATAACCGTCATTTTTGTATAATTACCTTTTTTAAATTGGGCTACTACAAAAACAATACCTTCCGCAACATGCTGTTGACCATTTTCCAAAAGAAGGCTTAAAACAAAACGTTCCGCCTTGGGTAAAAAAATTTTTGTAAGTTCATAAAAAAACGAGTAAATTTCCCAAAACCTTTGATTTGGATTCCACTGACGGGTAATCTTAATGCCCTTTTCTTTTGCTTCCTTTTCTATTGTTTGAAAATTTTTCTTATTCATTTTGGACCCGCCAAAAAGCATAATTTCCACATCTCTTCTTTCCTCCAACTTCCCTATAATTTCATATACCTCGGTGTAATCGGGATTTTCCTCTTCATAACCGGGCAGGGCCCTTCCTAACTTAGATATCAGCTCATCGACCGATAAGGATAAATCCCCCTCAAGGCTCGCTTTCAGTGCATTTGAATAATTTTTCTCACCGATCGCCGGAACACGCAAGAAAGTTTCTGCCTCTGCCCGGGCAAAATCCGTAAAAAAGCCCGGATTAAACAAAAAAGCCCCGATGACAAAAAGGGCTGCAGCCTTTAGGAAATTCCGCTTCCGTTTACGGTTAACCGTGTACAGTTTATCGCTATTAATCTGTTTCATAATTCCAACTCATCGCTCTTAGCTCATGGCTCATAAAATAAAACGGCTGAGGCACCTATTTCTAGGCAACTCAGCCTTCCTTTGTTTTCACCCTTCGACTATCCTTCGACAAGCTCAGGATTTCGCTCAGGGTTGCTTTCAGCAAGGATCTGTAGTTTTGCGTCTCCGCCTTGCGGCGGATTTGCCTTTATCTATACTTTATAACTTATCAAAAGAAAGTATAGCATAAAATATGGGCTATATCAAAAAATCTAAAAATTTATCTCACTTTGGCCGGTTCTTTGAGCATTTTCTTTACCCGGGGAATTAGCTCATCTACCCCAAGGGTAATCTCATTTTTGTCCGTTCGCCGCTTTAACTCGACCTTCTTCTCCTTCATCAGCTTGGGGCTGACCACCAATCTTATCGGAATACCGATTAAATCGGCATCTTTGAATTTTACCCCGGCCGACTCATCCCGATTATCCCATAAAACATCAATCCCTTCTTTTTTTAAATCACCATGAAGTTTATCGGCCAGATTAACTATTTCCTTTTCCTCCCCCACGTTAAGAATCTCCACCTCATAAGGAGCGATAGATGCCGGCCAGGTAATTCCATCCCGGTCGTGCCAGGCCTCAATAACCGCCGCTAACAAACGGCTCACTCCAATCCCGTAGCAGCCCATAACCATTAACTTTTGGGCGCCTGATTCATCGCGGTAAACAGCTTTTAACGACTCACTGTATTTTGTCCCCAATTTAAAGATATGGCCGATTTCGATATCTTCTCCGTTTTTGGATTTAGAGACAAATTCTTCGGAAAGCTTTCCTCCAATCAACCCGGAATCAGCCGCTTTTTTCTGAGCCTTTAATCCGCAGCGGGCAAAAATCTCGGGATAAACCTCCGCCATTTTCCTGTAGCTCCTGTCGGCCCCGGCTTCATCTAAATCGAAGCTATAAGCATCTTTCATCGAAAACTCCCGGCTGCGCATCACCCCAAAACGCGGGCGGATTTCATCGCGAAACTTCGTCTGGATTTGGTAAAGAGTAACCGGCAGTTGTTTATAGGAACGGATTTCCCCTCTTACCAGATCAGTAATCACCTCTTCATGCGTCGGCCCCAGGCCGAATTCCCGGTTATGACGGTCTTTCAGGCGCAGCATCTCTTTGCCGTATTCCTTCCAGCGTCCGCTCTCCTGCCAGAGGGTAGCCGGATGAAGCACCGGAAGAAGCACCTCTTGGGCTCCGGCCTTATTCATTTCCTGGCGGATAATGGTTTCAATTTTGTTAAAACTCCGCCGTCCCAGCGGAAGATAAGAATAAATCCCGCTGGCTAATTTTCGTATTAACCCGGCCCGCAGCATCAAACGATGGCTGACCATCTCTGCTTCCTGAGGGGTTTCTTTTAAAGTAACTATAAATGCTTCCTGCCAGCGCATGAAATCACCTCCCGCTATTCATAAATCGTAAATTATTTTTTCTCAAGCTTTAAATTTTTTTATTTCTTTAATCAAGGCCTCCAGGCATTTTTTCTCCGGAACCTTTTTTATTTTTTTCCCTTTCTTGAATAACCAGCCCTCTTTTTTATCCAGGGCCAAACCAATATCTGCCTGGCGGGCCTCCCCGGGGCCATTGACCACACAGCCCATTACCGCCACTTTGATATCCGGTCCCGCTTTATTAGCCGGAAAAATTTTTTTTAAAGAATCCTCAAGCTTCCCCACTATTTTAATTAAATTAACCTGGCAGCGGCCGCAGGTCGGGCAGGAAATAATCGTCGGGCCAAACTTTCTTAAATTCAAGGCGCTAAGAATCTCCCGGGCCACCTTGACCTCTTCAACCGGATTGGCCGTTAATGAAACCCGGATAGTATCCCCGATTCCCTCGTGAAGAAGACAGCCGATACCCAAGGCAGAACGGATAGTTCCGCTTCTAATCGGCCCCGCTTCGGTAATGCCCAGATGAAAAGGATAGCTGCATTTTTTAGCCAGAAGCTGATAGGCAGCAATGGTTTCTCCGACATCGAATGCCTTCAGAGAAAAAATTAAATCATGGAATTCCAAATCCTTGCAAATCCGCAGGGTATCTAAAGCCGCCCTGACCATATCTCCGCAAAGAGGCCCGGCGGTGCGTCTGGGAAGAGAACCGGCATTAATACCGATTCGCACCGGAATTTTTGCCGTTTTAGCTGCTTGAAAAATTTTTTTTAGATTCTTATGGCTGGGTATTGTTCCCGGATTAATCCTCAGGCCGTCAACCCCCTGGTTGATTGCCTCCAGGGCCAATTCAGTAAGAAAATGAATGTCGGCAACTAAGGCGATATCGATATATTTCTTTATCTTGGCTAAAGTTTTTACCGATTGCCAATCCGGAACGGCTAAACGGATAATTTCGCATCCGGCTTTTTCCAATCGATGAATCTGGCGGATAGTTTCCCGCCAGTCGGAAGTATCGGTTTCAGTCATCGACTGGATGGAAATAGGCGCATTCCCGCCAATTTTTACCTTTCCTAACTTAACAACCCTCGTTTTTCTTCTTTTCCCCATCTTTCCTTATTTTCCACGAGCTATCAGCCGTGAGCTATTTGCCCCGTAGCATCCCGTAGGGATTGGTATCGGGGTGAGCCATCAGCCGTGAGCTATTTAACAAAAGCCCGCATTATATCGTTGTAGGTCGCAAAGAGCATAATAGCAACAAGAATATAAAGCCCGACCATCTGGGCTAACTCCTGAGCCTTTACAGATAAAGGACGTCCTTTTATTTTCTCCGCCGCTAAAAACATCAAATGTCCACCATCGAGAATAGGAATAGGTAAAAGGTTTATGACCGCTAAATTTACGCTAATCAGGGCTAAGAATGTCAAAAGCGGTAAAAGGCCAATTTTAATTTGCTGGGCGGTTAATTGGGCAATTAAAATCGGCCCGCCTAGATGCCGGACAGAAATCTTCCCGCTGACCATTCTCCAGAGGCCGATATAAATCATTTTGGTAAGAGTTAAGGTCTGCCCGGTGCCTTTTATAAGGGCGGCAGGCAACGGTTCCCGATGGTAATATATCTCTTCGGCATCGGGCAAAATGCCGATTAATCCTTTTGAGACCTTCCCTTTTAACGGGTCTATTTCATCCTCAATTCGCGGGGTAATATCTAAATTTATAATCCTGCCGTCCCGTTCTATATTGAACGATAATTTTTCACCCGGGCTTTGATAAATAGTTGCCGCCAAACCCGGCCAATTCTCAATCCTTTTATCGTCGATAAAAAGAACTTTATCTCCGGGAATCAACCCGGCTGTTTGCGCCGGCTCTCCCGCTTTCACTTCCCCGATAACCGCTTTATAAACCGGGCTGCCAAGATAAAGAACGGAACTAAAAATTACCCAGGCTAAAAGAAAATTCATAAAAGGCCCGGCGGCCAAAATAATGGCTCGCCGCCAGGGCTTCTTTCCAAAAAACTCCCAAGGTTCTGCTGCCTTTTGCTCATCCATCTGTTCCCCGGCTAATTTCACATACCCCCCCAAGGGAATTAAAGAAAGGCGGTATTCTGTCTTACCGGCTCTTTTCGCCAGAAGCTTGGGGCCAAAACCCATAGAAAACTTCTCCACCCGCACTCCCATGATTTTTGCGGCAATAAAATGGCCTGATTCATGAACAAAGATTAAGATTCCAAGAACGACGATAATTCCGATAACGCTAATTAGCATTCTAAAAATTCTCCCTTCGCTATTTCAAGACTTTCTTTTCTAGCCCAGATATCAGCTTTAAGAATTTCTCCTAATCCGGGGTTTTTTTTGGTTTTATGCCTGGCCATAACCTTTTTAATCAAACCGGGAATGCTCAAGAAATCAATTTTATTTTGCAGAAAAAGAGCCACCGCTACTTCATTAGCGGCGTTAAAGACTGCCGGCATCGTTCCCCCGAGCTGGGCTGATTCCAAAGCCAATTTCAATCCGGGGAAACGCTGGTAATCAGGCCTGTAAAATTCAAGTTTTGAAAGGCGGCTTAAATCTATCGGCCTCAAACTTGATTTCCTTCGTTCGGGGAAAGTTAAGGCATGTTGAATAGGCAGGCGCATATCCGGCCTTGAGAGAAGCGCCAGGACACTCCCATCGATTAACTCTACCAAAGCATGAACCAATCCCTGGGGATGAATAAGAATTTCAATCTGGGAAAGTTTCAAATTAAAAAGATGCTGGGCTTCCATTACCTCCAGCCCCTTATTAATCAACGTAGCCGAATCAATACTAATTTTTGCCCCCATTTTCCAGAGAGGATGCCTCAAGGCTTCCTGCGGCTTAATTTTTTTTAAAGAAGCGCGTGACCTTTTATAGAAAGGTCCTCCGGAAGCGGTTAAAATTATTTTTTTTACCACATTTCCCTTCCGGTTTTCTAAACATTGAAAGATAGCGTTGTGTTCGCTGTCCATGGGTATAAGCTGGGCTTTTTTCCGGCCGGCTTTCTTCTTTATCAACTTCCCGGCAACCACTAAGGCCTCTTTATTGGCTAGGGCAACATCTTTACCCGCTCCAAGAGCCGCCCAGAGAGGAAGAAGTCCGGAAATCCCGGTGGTGGCAATAACGATAAGGTCGGCCTGAGATAAACCGGCAATTTTGGCTAAACCGTGACTGCCGGAAAAAATTTTACATTTATAATTCAACTTTTGCTTTAACGACTGGGTTTTTCCCCCATCCCCCAAACCGATAAAGGCCGGCCTGAATTTATTGGCCTGCCGGGCCAGCAGCCTTACGTTTTCCCTGGCTGATAGGGCCAGAACGGTAAACTCCCCTTTTAAACTTTCGATTACTTTGAGAACATTCGACCCAACTGAACCGGTTGACCCGAGTAAAACGATTTTCCTTTTTTTCATAATAATTTTCAGAAATCAGATAGCTGATATCAAATGGCAGTTTTTTTCTGTCTTCTTTCCTCTGTTTCCTGTAATCTCTGGTTCAAACATTTATCCATCATCCGGATTTAACCGCTTTTCATCTTTGTTATAAAAGCAGGGAAATAGCTAAATAATACATCACCGGCGCCGCAAAGAATATGCTGTCAAAACGGTCTAAAATACCGCCATGGCCGGGAATAATGTCGCTGGCGTCTTTTATATGAATGCTTCTCTTAAGCAAACTTTCACTCAGGTCGCCAAAAATAGCGAATATCCCGATTATAATAGCAGAGGCTGAATAAAAGAGGTAATGGTTCGGCGGTACACGAAAGATTATGACGAAAAGAAAAGCGGCCAGGATACTGCCTGACATCCCGGCTATAATCCCCTCCTTGCTTTTGTTTGGGCTAACGCTGGTAACGAGCTTGTGTCTCCCCCAGCGGTTTCCGATAAAATAAGCGCAGCTATCGCCTATCCAGGTAACCGCAAAAACATAAAAGACAAGGTTATTGCCCCCGGGTAAAGATTTCAAAGCCAAAAGATGTGCAGGCAGCCAGCCGATATAAACAATCCCTAAAAAAGTTGCCGAAACAGACTGCAGCAAAGAGTTATAATCGACTTTTTTAAAAATCTGAGAGACTAAAACCGCCATAAATATTAGCGTTAAGAGGAAGGCGGGATAAGCTAAACTGCCGCTTCTGAAAAGCAGGGGGAATAAAGCCACGCTTAAATAACCAAGGATTTCGTTGCAGCTGATTCCTTTGAAGTTCATCATGGAAAAATATTCGCCTAAACCGATTAAGAGGATGGCGGTAATTAAAAGCAGAAACGGCCAATCACAGCTCCAATAAATCCACCAGATGAGAATAGGCAAAAAAAGAACTGCGGATAAAATACGATAGCGGAGAGTCAGCGTCTTTTCTTTATAATCCGCCATAGCGTCTACTCCTTGTTTGAAAATCGATTATTGCTTCAAGGAAATCCCGGCGCGTAAAATCCGGCCAAAGCTTGTCTGAAAAATATAATTCCGTATAGGAAAGCTGCCAGAGAAGAAAATTACTCAGTCTTTTTTCACCGCTCGTCCTTATTAATAAATCCGGGTCGGGAAGATTTCCCGTCTCCAATAGCCGGCTGAAGCTCTTTTCGTTGACATCCTTCGCTTCCATTTTTCCCTTCCGGGCCAAGCCGGTAATTTTTTGAACGGCTTTAATAATTTCCGCCCGGCTGCCGTAATTAATCGCCAAAACCAGGATTAAACCGTTATTATTGCTGAGTTCTTCTTTGGCCATATTAATTGCCTTCCGGGTAGAAAGAGACAGCTTGGTTATATCGCCGATAATTTTGAACTGGATGTTTTCTCTTTTCATTTTTTCCAAATCTCGGGAGATATATTTTTCTAAAAGCTTCATTAAGAATTTAATCTCTTTGGGCGGGCGGGACCAATTATCCACGGAAAAGGCATAAAAGGTAACTACCGGGATTTTTACTTCAACGGCTGCTTCAATTATCTTTCTTACCGTTTTAATCCCCGCCTGGTGCCCCAGATTACGCGGCAGCCGCCTTTTTTGCGCCCAGCGTCCATTGCCGTCCATTATTATGGCAATATGACGTGGCAGCCGGGACGAATCGATTTTTTTCAAAAGTTCTTTATTTCCTGCTTCAGCCATAACTTCCCGTCCATAAACAAATCAAGGGGGAAATTCCCCCTTTACCCGTTTCCAAAATAAATCTGGCGATTACACTTCCATAATTTCTGCTTCTTTCGCCGAAACCATTGCTTCCAGCTTCTTGATATAATCGCCGGTCATTTCCTGCATTTTCTCCTGAGCTTTAAATCGCTCGTCTTCGGAGATAATCTTCTCTTTCTCTAATTTTTCCAAATCCATATTAGCCGTCCGGCGGTTATTGCGAATAGAAACCTTGCCTCCTTCGGCAATTCTCTCTACTAATTTCGAGAGTTCTTTTCTTCTTTCTTCACTTAAAGGCGGGAGCGATAAGCGGATATTTTTGCCGTCGTTATTGGGGTTAAAACCTAAATTCGATTTGAGAATGGCTTTTTCGACCTCGCCAAGAATAGTTTTATCCCAGGGTTGGATTAAAATACTGCGGGCATCAGGAATACCGATAGAAGCTACCTGTTTTAAAGGCATGCTTGTCCCGTAACACGTCACTAAAATTTCTTCGACCAGAGTACTGGAGGCTCGGTTGGTGCGGACCGCCCTGAATTCCCGGCTCATTGCCTCAATTGTCTGCTGCATCTTTTTTTCTGTCTGGTTAAAAATTTTCTTTTGTTCCATTTCACTCCTCATTTACTTCACCAGGGTTCCGATTTTTTCGCCCTGGATAATTCTTTTCATATTTGTCCGCTTCCAGATATTAAAAACAATAATCGGCAGGTGATTATCCATACAAAGAGAAACTGCCGTAGAATCCATTACTTTAAGGCCTTTTTTCAGCATATCGATATATTTGAGCTGTTTGTATCTTTTGGCTTTGGGATTTCTTTTGGGGTCCGAACAGTAAACCCCGTCAACCTTCGTCCCTTTAAGAAGGATTTCCGCATTTATTTCCGTCGCTCTTAGAGCCGCCGCGGTATCTGTTGAAAAATAAGGATTGCCTGTTCCAGCGGCAAAAATAACTACACGGTCTTTTTCCAGATGCCGGATTGCCCGGCGGCGGATATACGGCTCGGCAATTTGCGACATAGCGATGGCGCTGAGGACCCGGGTAACCACCCCTGACTTTTCCAAAGCATCCTGAAGGGCCAAGGCATTTATCACCGTAGCCAACATCCCCATATAGTCGGCCGTGGAGCGGTCTATCCCTTTTTCCTCTTCATCGACACCCCGGAAGATATTTCCTCCGCCCAGGACAACGCATAATTGAACCCCGGCTTTTTTGATTTCCTTAAGCTCCTGAGCAATCGCTAAACTTGCCTCCGGATCGATTCCGTAGGATTTCCTGCCCTGCAGTATTTCCCCTCCCAATTTCAGGACAACCCGTTTATAAACCGATTTTTTAGTCAATCTCTTCTCCCAGTTTTAAACGGACAAACCGCCGCACTTCCAATTTCTCTCCAATGGCGGTAATATGCTCATAGAGATAATCCTGCACGGTAATTTGAGGGTTTTTAATAAACGGCTGCTCCAGGAGGCATATCTCTTTGAAATATTTCTCCAGTTTCCCCTGAACAATCTTATTTTTAATTTCCTCTGGTTTTTTTGCTTCGAGTTGAGACATAAAAATTTCTTTTTCTTTCTTAATAACATCCTCGGGCACATCTTCGCGCCTTACGTATTCCGGATTGCTGGCAACAATTTGCATGGCAATATCTTTGGTTAATTTCTGGAAGGTTTCGTTACGGGAAACAAAGTCAGTTTCGCAGTTTAACTCAACCATGGCGCCGATTTTTCCCCCGGTATGGACATAAGCCGTAATTGCTCCGTGTTTAGCTAAGTGACCAGCTCTTTTTTTAGCCTTTGATAACCCTTTTTTACGAAGCACCACCACCGCTTCCTCTATATTTCCTTCCGCTTCTTTGAGGGCATCTTTGCATTCCATAATTCCCGCCCCGGTCTTTTCGCGCAGCTGCTTGATTAAATCTTTTTTCACCATTATTGGCCCTCTTTCGCTGTTTTTCTTTTTCTTCCCTCTTTTTCTTTCACCTTGACCTTAACCTCTTCTTTGGCCGAATCTGGCTTTTCGCCTGCATCCGCCTCTTTTTCTTTCTTCTTTTTTTCGCCTGAGAGGGCTTCTTTCCCTTCGAAAACGGCGTCAGCCAGGCGGCTGACTAAAAGCTTAATTGCCCGCAGAGCGTCATCATTTGCCGGAATGCAAAGATCGAGTAACTCAGGATTGCCGTTGGTATCAACCACGCCAATGGTAAAAACACCTACCTTCCGCGCTTCGGTTAAAGCTGTTTTCTCTTTAACCGGGTCAATAATGAGCACAATATCCGGCCTCGCATCCATATCCCTCATACCCCAAAAACCTTTTTCCAATTTCATTTTTTCTTTATGGATACGGGCTACTTCTTTCTTGGAAAATCCGGAAAAATCTCCTTTTTCTTCTTTTTCGATAATATCCCTCAGGCGATGGATACTTTTTTTGATTATTTCGAAATTAGTGAGCGTTCCTCCTAACCAGCGCCTGTTTACATAGTTGGCGCCGCAGCGCTCTGCTTCTTCGGCAATTATCTCCTGGGCTTGTTTTTTCGTGCCGACAAAAAGGATACTTTTTCTGCTGGCGGCCGCCTCCTTTAGGTACTGGTAGACCTTTTCGAAATTTACCATTGTCTTCTGTAAATCGATAATATGTATACCCTGCCGGTCACCAAAGATATACTTTTTCATCTTAGGATTCCATTTCTTTTTCTGATGGCCAAAATGGACTCCGGCTTCCAATAATTCTTTAAGACTAATCTCTGACATATATTCTCCTTCAAATTGTGGAATTTGGGCTATATGGTAGCACATAGCCTGTAATTTAGCAAGCAAAAATTCCTTCCCCTACCACTTACTCCCTACAACCTATCACCTACTACCTACCACCTATTCCCATTCTTATCCCCTGGGATGAGCCCGGTCATAAACCTCCTTAAGCCGCTTGGTTGTCAAATGCGTATAGATTTGTGTCGTCGAAAGACTGACATGCCCCAGAAGCTCCTGGATGGAACGAAGGTCGGCTCCCCGATTTAATAAATGTGTCGCAAAGGAATGCCGCAGGGTATGGGGGCTGACATTTTTATTCAAAGAAATCTTCTTTATGTAATGCGTCACAATTCGGCAGACACTGCGGTCGGTTAAGCGTCCCCCGCGGAAGTTCAAGAATAAAATATGGTGGCTCTTTTCTTTTGGCTTGTTCTCTTGTTCAGACTTTGCGGCAGCCCCGGGCAGCCTTCTCTTATCTAAATACGTCTGCAGGGCAGAAAGGGCTTTTTCGCCGATGGGACAGATTCTTTCCTTTCGTCTTTTTCCCATTACCTTTACCATACCATTCTGGAAATCAACATCCTCGATATTCAAATGGACTAATTCACTTACCCGGATGCCGGTGCTATAAAGAGTTTCTAAGATAGCCCGGTCCCTTAAACCCAAAAGCCGGTTAGTATCCGGCGCCTCGATAAACCTGATTAATTCTTCAACCTCTAAAATTTCCGGCAGCCGGCTCTTAGATCTAAAGGACGGGAATAAAACCGCCGGATTTTTCTTTGCAAATCCGAATCGAGTCAGGTATCTATAAAGCGAGCGCAAAGTAGATATTTTCCTGGCCAGGGTTTTCGACCCGTATTTATTTTTTTCCAACTCAATCAAAAATCTTCTAAGATGGACATACTCTATCCTGGCTAGATTGAGCTTTCCTTTATCTAAAAAATTTTCAAACTGAAGCAAATCGCTCCGGTAACCTCTCAAAGTCTGGGGAGAATAAAACCTTTCTTCTTTTAAATAATCGAGGAACTTTTTTATATAAAGGCGGTTAGTTAAAACTTTATTGGGCATTTTCGTCCTTTACCTCTTCCCAGTAGGAACAGTCTTTATTCACGCATTTATAGTAATGCTTATTCCTGGACCTTTTCTCAACCAAAAAAGGCGCTCCGCATTGGGGACAAATCTTTTTAACCGGCTTTTGCCACGAGGTAAATTTGCATTTGGGATATTCGCTGCATCCATAAAAAAACCTGCCCCTTTTGCTTTTCCTTTCGACAATTTCTCCCATACAATCACTTTCGGGGCACGGAATGCCTAACGTTAAGGAACGGCTGTTCTGGCATTTGGGATATCCTGAACAGGCTAAGAATTTGCCGTATTTACCCATTTTGATAACCATTTTCCGCCCGCATTTCTCACAGACCTCATCAGTAACCTCTATATGATTGACCTTTTTTACCTTTTTTCTGGCTGTTTCCAAATTTTGCTTAAAAGGGTTATAAAAATCTTTTAAAACCCTTTGCCAGTCAGCTTTGCCTTCTTCTACCTTGTCCAGTTCATCCTCCAATCTGGCGGTAAATTCGACATCGAGCACTTTGGGGAAATTTTCTACCAACAAATCGTTAATTAAAACGCCCAACTCAGTTGGATAAAACCGGCCGGAATCCTTACGGACATAATCTCTCTGCTGGATAGTCGAAACTATACTGGCATAAGTGCTGGGACGGCCAATCCCCTTTTCTTCCAAAATGCGGACTAAGCTTGCTTCCGTATAACGGGGCGCGGGGGTGGTAAAATGCCGGGACGGCTCCAGGGCGCAGAGTTTAAGCCGCTCCTCAAGGCTTAACGGCGGTAAGGCTGCTTTGCCTTCATTAGTCCTTTCTTCATTCTGAGATAATTTTAAATGCCCGGGAAATTTTACTTCACTTGAAGAGGCTCGAAAAATATAATTCTTGGCTTTAATATCCACCGAGGTAACCTCGATTATCGCCGGTTTCATTTGCGAAGCGACAAAGCGGTTCCAGATGAGTTTATAAAGATTATACTGCGGTTGAGTAAGAAACCGTTTAATTTGGCCAGGCTGGTATTCTATTGCCGTCGGCCGGATAGCTTCATGGGCATCCTGGCCCCTTTTCGATTTATATTGCGGAGAAGATTTCGGCAGGTATTTATCGCCGAATTTATCAGAAATAAATTTTCTGGCTTCCATTTGGGCTTCTTGGGCCACCCTGACCGAATCGGTACGCATATAGGTAATTAGGCCGATACTGCCTTTCTCTCCTAATTCGATGCCTTCGTAAAGCTGCTGGGCAATAGACATGGTGAATTTAGCCGAAAATCCTAATCGCGACGCCGCTTCCTGCTGCATCACGCTGGTCGTAAAAGGAGGAGACGGCGACCTCTTTGTTTCCTTCTTTTGAATATCGGAAACGGCAAAAATCCCTGATTTCAACTCATCAATAATCTTCCTGGCGTCTTTTTCCCTGGGAATATTTATTTTCTTATCGTCACATTTGTCCAACCTGGCTTTAAAGGGAGAAAAACCTTGTTTCTCGAATTCTCCTTCGATAAGCCAGTATTCCTCAGGTTTAAAATCCTTTATTTCTTCCTCTCGCTCACAGATTAAGCGGACAGCGACTGACTGAACGCGCCCGGCGCTCAACCCTTTGCTCACTTTAACCCAGAGTAAGGGGCTTAGCTGGTAGCCAACCAGCCGGTCAAGAATCCGGCGGGCTTGCTGGGCGTTTACCTTATCGTAGTCAATCCGTCCGGGCTTCTCCAAGGCTTTTAAAACCGAACGCTTGGTTATCTCATTAAAAGAGACGCGAAATATTTGCGGGCAGGATTTCCTTAATTGATTGGAAAGGTGCCAGGCAATCGCCTCGCCTTCCCGGTCAGGATCAGTGGCAACATAGATTTTTTGAATCTTTTTGGATTCTTTCTTAAGCTGGTCCAGAACCTTTTTTCGTTTGGGAATAACTACATAACGGGGTTTGAAACCATTTACCGTATCTACGCCTATTTCTTTCAAAGGAAGGTCAACCAGATGCCCCAGGCAAAAATCGACACTAAAATCTTTAGACAGGAATTTTTTAATTGTCTTCACCTTTGTCGGCGACTCGACAATAATCAAGGTTTTAGCCATAATTCTCCTTTTTATCACGCTTTGACAAATCTCTTCCCGGATAACTGCTTAATTAGTCCTTTTAGCTCTAAACTTACAAGGAGCCCGGCCGTTTCTCCCGGGTTCACCTGACTGCTTCTGATAATTTCATCAATATGAATCCCTTCACCGGGCTGCCTTTTAATCAAAGAAAACACCTTACCCTCAGCCTGGGAAATATCCTCTTTCTTTTTGCCTTCCGGCTTTTCGTCTTCAACCGAAATTTCCGGAAATCTGTATTTAAATTCCTCTAAAATATCTTCCACCCCGACGACTATTTTTGCTCCTTCTTTAATTAATTGGTGCGTGCCGGCGCTGGTCGGAGAATCAATCTTTCCCGGGATAGCAAATACTTCTCTTCCCTGCTCCAGAGCAAAGTTAGCCGTAATCAAAGCCCCGCTTTTTGCCGCCGCCTCCACTACCACGACACCTAAAGAAAAACCGCTGATTAAGCGGTTTCTTCTCGGGAAATTAGAGGCAAACGGTAAGGTATCATAAGGAAATTCAGATAAAACGAGGCCCTCCTCAGAAATTTCTCCGGCCATCCTTTCGTTTTCCGGAGGATAAATCTTTCCCAGGCCGCTGCCCAATACGGCAATGGTTCTACCCTTTCCTTTAAGGGCCCCCCGGTGAGCCGCCGTATCGATACCCCGGGCTAAACCGCTGACGATAGAAATATTTCTCTTTACCAATTCCCCGCTTAGTTTCTCGGCAGTAAGCCGTCCATAAATTGAGGGCCGACGCGACCCAACCACGGCCACGGCAAACTGATCGACCGCTTCATATTCGCCTTTGAAATACAAAACCAGGGGTGGGCTGGAAATCTCCCTGAGTATCTTCGGGTATTTCTCGTCTTCATAGGTAACTATTGTTATTTTTTTTCTTTCGCATTTTTTTATCTCATCTTCAAGATTACCGATTTTAAGCCTGCCGATGGCTTTGATTAAAGAGTTATTTAGGCCGATTTTTGCCAATTCCCGCCGGCTGGCTTTGAATAATAATTCCGGGGAAGCAAATGATTTAAGAATCTGCTCGTAACTTTTCATCCCGAAGAGAGGGAGCATATTAAGCATTATCAGAGCTTCCCTTCGATTCATAAATTAACCCTTCCTAAATAAACCAAGCTGGGAATCGCCAAACAGTTTATAATTTTTGAGCAGCCTGATTAATTGCAAGCTATCCGAATCGGCATAATTTTTAGTTGCCTTTATATTCTCGATTAAAAATTCAAGTATCGTCCGAAAATCAATTATATGGTCCACCCCTTTTCTCTTCAATATATCGACACTTTTATCCTGGGAGGCTTTTGTCGCGGGGAGCTGGGGGATAATAAGGATTTTTCTAAAATCCCCGGTTTTGAAAATTGTTTTCGCCTGCTTTTGGGCCCGGTCGTAAAGGAATTTTAGAGAACTAAGAGAAGTCGCTAAAACTGAAGGGGAGAATTTTTTCGAATGCCAGGCTTTCACTTCAACTAAGGCCCGGGGGATTCCTAAAAGGTTTTCAGTCATGAGAATAAACTTCCGCGGCGGGGAGGAAAAACTTGGGTTCAGATTGACCACGATTAATCCCATCTCCTCGTTTTTCTGGACATCTTCTTCAGGGATAACACTTTCCCGGTTAATCCTGACTAAAAATTTATTCATTTCAAAATAAGCCCGTATAAGCTCCCCGTTTATTCTAAGCATCTCCTCACCCGAATTTTTTTCTGTTTAACAATCTGTAATGTCTTCACAAACTATCTTTACGCTTTACCGATAAATCTGACAATCAGAAGGCTTCTCTTTTTACCGTAAACTGAATAGCTCACTTCTTAACCGACTCCACCCATTCATAGTTTAACTGAACAAAAGGAACAGCCAAATATAATTCCAGGGCGTCTTCATAATCTGTCCCCTGGGCTATCTGTTTAAAGCTATCATAAAGAAATTTCTCTCCGTAATTTTCTACAATGTAGGATACCAAACCTAAGGCTTCCATAGAAACCAATTCTTTTAATTCTCCCGCGTTGTTATCTCTTAAAAATTCCTCCACCCTTCTTAATTTAAGGAAATTTCCTTTTTTTTCGGCTTCTTTTAGCAGGTTAACGTCGTAGGGAGCCCCGGAGAGATAAAGGGAAAAACCCTCCCTCATCCAGAAAGGGCAATTATCCCCCATGAGTAAATCAAGGAAAAAATTGGTGCAGGCATAGGTTACCTTGGCTTCGATTTCTTTGCCGGACTTATTCTTCAGGGCCGGCAGGGAGACGACAATTTCTCCTCCATTATAAAAAATCCCTGAAGGAATAACCGGAGAAATATCTCTTCCTCCATAAAAAATGATATTGCTGATTTTAGGCGGATAATAATGCAGCCTGGCCCCTAAATTTTCTCCGGCTTTTTTAAAGACCGCGATTAAGCTGTCAAGGCGGTTTTTCTCTTCTCTATTCAAATCATTTGGCGCTTTGAAGCAAAAAAGGGTGCCTGAATAATAGGTATCAAAGGGCTTGGCTTTATTTAAACGAAAGGCCTCTTCTAATCTGCTCTGGATGTGCCGGCTGTCAGGAAATATCTTCAATGCCTCCTGCCAAATTCTAATGGCTTCATCGTAGTTACCGTCTCGATAGTAAAATTCGCCCTCAAGAATCGGCAGTTCGGCATTTTCAGGAAACATTCTTTTGCCTTCAGCCAGCAATTCAGCCGCCAAAGCTTTCTCGCCTGATTTGAAAAGCTGTCCGCTGTAATTCAGGTAAAGCTCAATCAGGTTATCTTCGGTCACATCGTTTCCCTTATCAAGGCTATAGGCTTCCTTGAGGTATTTCATTGCCTGAGCGTAATTCTGCCGGCCGTTTTCCTGGGCCGCCAGTTCATTCAAATTAAAAATTTTATCTTCTCTTTTCTTCTTTAAATTTTGCGCGAGCTCCGCCTTTCCTTTCAACTCCTCCAAAGCCCCTTTTGCCTCCCGGCATTCCGGGTCAAGCTCTAAAGCGAGATTATAAAAAGCTTGAGCTCTTTGGCTATCGTTTCTCATTTTATATCCATCGGCTAAAAGAAGATAATTCTCTTTCGACGATGCCTCTTTTATTGAATAAACCTCGCTTCTTTTTACATTAATACTGCCGTACCATACTTCTACCTTTATGTCCCCGGTAGTCTTCTTGACGATTCTTCCTTTGATAACCCGGCCGTTTTTTAGAAAAAGCTCATCCGCCATGACATTTAAAGGCCGGCCGAGGAAAAACAGGGCCGTTATCAAAGCTAAAGGGAAATACCTCATTTTTTTATGGCGTTTTCAATAATTTTTTGGGGAATAATCTGGATAAAAACCTTACCGATGTTTCTGGGAAGGACAAAGTTGATTTTCCCTTTTTTTACCTTTTTATCAGAAAAGATATACGGAAGCAGCTTGTTTGGTTCTTTAATCTTCAGCTCTGTCGGAAGGCCAATCCGCCTGAGGATATTAACCAGCCTTTCCTGGTCCTTCCGGGGAAAAAGCTTCATCTTCTGGGCTAACTTTCCGGCAAATACCATACCGATTGAAATCGCCTCTCCGTGCGACAACTTTTTATAATTCCCCAAGGATTCCAGGGCATGCCCCAGGGTATGTCCAAAATTCAAAATCGCCCTTAGTTTCTTTTCCCGTTCATCGCGGGAAACCACCAAAGCCTTAATCTGGCAGGATCGAAAAACCAAATGCTCCAGGCAGTCTAAATCATAATGCAGGGCTTTTCGGATATGCCGCTCCAAAAAACGAAAAAACCGGCTGTCCCAGATAACTCCGTATTTAACGACTTCGGCCAGGCCGACTTGCATCTGTTTCCGGGGCAAGGTATTAAGAAGTTCCAAATCAATCAAGACTAATTTCGGCTGATAAAAGGCGCCGATCATATTTTTCCCTAAAGAATGGTTAATCGCCACTTTACCGCCGACACTGCTGTCTACCTGGGCCAATAAGGTAGTCGGGATTTGAACGTAAGGGATGCCGCGGGCATAACTGGCCGCGGCAAATCCGGCCAGGTCGCCGATAACCCCGCCGCCCAGGGTAACGATAAAAGAGTTCCGTTCGAAATGATGCTTCAGCAAAACATCATAAATCTTTTTAAGCTGTTGGAAGGATTTATATTCCTCGCCGTCAGGGACGGTCTTTAGATAAATTTCGAATCCGGCCTTTTTAAAACTCTGGAGAAGCTTACGGCCGTATAGAAATTTTAGCCTGGGGTTAGTAACAATCAACCCTTTGGGGCCGAGATGCATCCTTTTAACGAATTCTGCCGTTTTACTTAAATTTCCCCTGCCGATATTAATCGGATAGGTTCGGCTTCCCAGTTTTACGGTAAGAGATTTATTCTTTTTCATCCTGTTCCCCGTTTGCTGTATCCTTTTTTCTGAAAACAAC
Organism: uncultured bacterium; assembly: GCA_964506785.1. Taxonomy (GTDB): domain Bacteria; phylum CAZDME01; class JAYEMH01; order JAYEMH01; family JAYEMH01; genus CAZDME01. Next base: position 32,812 of record CAZDME010000004.1, read on the forward strand.
AATTATTTTTTCTGCCACTTCTTCTGGCGTTAAATGAGAAGTGTCGATATGATTTTCTACCCTCTGGTAATTTTTCTCCCGCTTTTTTAAAATCTCTCTAATCGCTTCTTGCGGATTAGCCGTTTCTAAAAGCGGCCGATGTTTATGCCTCCGGGTCCTTTCGAAGATAACCTCGGGCGTTGCCTCCAGGCAGAATAACAGGCCGTCTTTTTCTAAATTCTCTATATTCTCAAAATTCAAAACCACTCCGCCCCCGGCAGAAATCACCTGATTACTCTTTCGGGAAATCTTTGCCACCATCTCTTTTTCTTTAGAACGGAAATGTTCCTCGCCAAATTGGGAAAATATCCGGCTGATGCTTGATTTCGCCTCTTTCTCTATCTCGGTATCGATATCTACATATTCCATCTTGAGCCTCCGGGCCAATAATTTCCCCACCGCAGTTTTTCCCGTTCCCATAAACCCGAGTAGAACAATATTCATAGTTACATTCTAATTTAGAAAACAGAAATCAGAGATCAGAAGTCAGATTTTCCTCTTTCCCGATATATTACCCATAGCTGAAAACGAAAGTTATTCAGCTAAGGTAATTTTCTGTCCTCTGTCACCTGTAATCTGTATTCTTTAAAAGTCCCGAATCTGCTTTACATAATTAATAAAGTTGCTTTTTGTCTCTGAAAGGCTGTCTCCGGAAAATTTTTCCAGAAAGGCGTCTGCCAAGGTTAAAGAAACGACTGCCTCCCCCACAACCGAAGCCGCCGGCACGGCGCAGACATCGCCCCTTTCCACCTGCGCTTTAGTCTTTTTCTTGCTGGTTAAATCCACTGAGTCTAACGGTTTTTTTAAAGATGGGATAGGTTTCATCGCGGCGCGCAAAATAATCTCTTCGCCATTGGAAATTCCCCCTTCGATACCTCCGGCCCAGTTGCTTTTATGGAAAAATCCTTTTTTGGCCTCATAAAGAATTTCGTCATGCGCCTCGGAACCCAATCTTTCACCGACCTTGCCGCCCAAACCTATCTCTACCGCTTTAATCGCCGGGATACTCATCAAAGCTTGTGATAACCGCCCGTCCAATCTTTTATCCCACTGGATGAAATTACCCAACCCAGCCGGGACATTCCTTACCCGGACTTCGAATTTCCCGCCTACGCTATCGCCTGAAGCTTTCGCCTCTTCTATTTTCTTCTTCATCTCTTTTTCTTTAATAGGGTTGGCGCAATTCAGCCCTGACTGCTTTTTTCGTTTGGAAATCTCTTCGAAAGAGAGGCCGTCTGTCTCTGCCTTCACCCCGGCAATTTCTACCACCTGGCTGATTATTTCAATTTCGAATTCCTTTAAGAATAACGAGGCAACTGCCCCTAAAGCAACCCGCATCGCTGTCTCCCGGGCGCTGGCCCGCTCCAGGATATTTCGAATATCTTTTGTCTTATATTTTATCGCCCCGCTTAAATCGGCGTGCCCCGGACGAGGCGAGCTGAACTTATTATCTAATTCTGCCTGCCAGACATCCATAATCTTTTTCCAATTCTCCCAGTCCCGGTTATTTATCAAAATAGCGATGGGACCGCCTAAAGTCATCCCGTCCCTCAGGCCAGAGATGATTTCCGCCTTATCGGCTTCGATTTTCATCCGTTCTCCCCGGCCAAAACCTGACTGTCGTCTCGTTAACTGAGCATTTATGAATTCTCCGTCTAATTTTACCCCGGCCGGAAGGCCTTCGATAATACCGACCAATCCTTTCCCGTGTGATTCACCCGCGGTAAGAAAACGCAGCATTGTCATCCTCCTTTTTTCTTTATCCCGTTATTCGCCGTTCGTTTCCCGCTAAAAAACAGCCGGCTGCCCGGTGTTGTCACCAGCCGAATTTCACGATACCAAACAATACCTCTACTTGTAAAACTTTATGTCCGCCGAGGCAAAGGCGGTTTTATTTACTTGGGCGACTGCCATCAATAAATAATCACCGGTATAACTGCCAACAAAAAGCAATAACTATAGCTCACCGGATCTATGTGTCAGAAATTTACTTTTTACATCCTGAATAATAATATTATTACCTCGCATTTGTTGTGGTAATATTTCGAATTCAAATCTTGTATCGCCATTGATAATAATAGCGGCCTTGCCACCTAATACTTGACTATTTTCAGGGATCTTACGAAACATCATTTGAATTATATCAGATTTTTGAAGCATTTCGATTGGTTCGCCTACAGCTGAATGATCGGCTTGCATGTAAAAAACTCCTTTATAGACAACTTCACCTTTTCCGCTTTGCTTCGCATTTGATTGTGTATCGGAAGTCAACAATAAAGATTGGCGGTTCTTCACAAAACTCAGAAATCCACCCTCATTCATATATCGCGTAGATACTTCTTCGTCAGACTCTATGGTAACTTCAACATTAGCTGTCGCAGATGCTATTATTTTTTTTAGAGGATTCTCTAACCCTTCGATTCTTTCAGCTAGTTTTTGTAATCTTTCTTGTTCTGAACCTGTGTATTTGTCAAGGGCAATCGTTTTGAATGGCGCAAGCTGAGTTTCTAAGCGTTGAATTTCAAAATCCTTCTTGCTCAAATTTTGTTTTAAAGTGTCTATCTCCGTTTTATATTGTTCGTTATTTTGCGCTAGTCTTGAACGATTGTAGCAAATATTCATTCCTGCGACAATTATGAGTCCGACAGCTCCAATCAATGCCGCTCGTACACCAACATATTGATACCATCTTTTTGGTTCACTCATAACTAATTTTTGCCTATAATTCACCCAAACATCAAGATTTGCTCAATAATTTATCAAACCAGAAAGCATCTTACAGATTTCATCCAAATTCTCTTTAAGAGTTTTGTGTTTTTCTTCACCTATTAATTTCTTCCGCTTGCATAACTCTAAGATCGGAATACACTCAAATGCTGAACCGCGTGAAATTCTAAAAAAATTCTTCCTATCCGCTTTACTATATCTTCCATTGCCCTCAGCAATATTCGTTGAGATTGATAAAGCAGCTCGGTTCATTTGATCGACTAGATAATAATTACCTTTTGAGAACTTTTCTGTTAAATCACTAACCTCATCAGCAAAGGTGATTGCTTTCTTATATACTTCTAAATTTTCAAACATAAAAGCCATGCATCACCTTTTGAACAATAGAACAATTGAACATTAGACCGCAATTGAGCATCGGCTCTATTGTTCTATTTTCTATTGCTCAATTGCTCTGCCATTTTCGAGCCTCTGGTTCGAGTCCAGGCTCGAAAATGGCTGGTTACGAGAGACTCGAAACGAGATACTCGATACGCCCTTAGAGTGTCAAACTGTTAAATAACATCATCCCCAGTTTCTCCCAGGCAGTTAAAATCTCCTGGCCACAAAAAAGGGTCAACAGCGCCCCCAAACTTAAAAACGGGCCAAAGGGAATAACATCTCGTCTGGACTTGATTTTTAGCATAATTAAGGTCAGTCCGACTATTGAACCGATAAGCGAAGCCAAAAAGATTGCCAAAAGGCTGTTTACCGCCCCTAAAAAAGCGCCAATCATGGCCATCATTTTGATATCTCCTCCGCCCAAAACCTCCCGCCGGATAATAAGCTGGCCGAAAAAAGACAAAAGATAAAAAATCCCTCCTCCCAACAGCAAGCCATAAAAAGAATTTACAAATGTGGAATAAAAACTCCCCGTCCAAAGCCCCAGGGCAATACCCGGGTAAGTTATTACATCCGGGATGAGTAAAAACTTCAAGTCGATAAAAGCGATTACTACCAAGGCAGCGGCAAAAAAAAGAAAACCGAGAAACAGCCAGCTAAATTGAAACCTGGACCAGAGCAGCGCCATTAATATACCGCTGATTAGTTCGACGAAAAAATAACGGGAGGAAATTTTCTTTCCGCAGTGCCGGCAGCGCCCTTTAAGCAGGATAAAGCTTAAAAGAGGAATATTATCGAACCATCCAATCGTTTTTTTGCAATAGGGGCAGTGCGACCGCGGCCGGACGACAGATTCCCCCCGGGGGAGCCGATAGATACAAACATTCAAGAAACTCCCTATTATGGCGCCCAGCGCAAAGAAAAGTGTATATATCGGCAAAAAAATTACCTCCCTCTTATAGCTTTCTCTAAGGCCTTTTTCATGATTTGGACCGGGGCTTTTTTACCCGTCCAGAGCTCGAAACAGATTGCTCCCTGATAAACCAGCATCCCCAAGCCGTTTATGGTTCTGGCTTTCCGTTTCTCGGCCGCCGCCAATAATTTGGTTTTTGGCGGGTTATATATCACATCGCAGACCAGATGCCTTTTTTCTAAAACAAAAGGATTGACCAGCAAAGGGTCTGTTGGCTTTAAACCGACGGAGGTAGCGTTGATTATAATGTCGGCGTCCCGAATCTTTTCGTCCAAAATGGCGCTCGGTTTCAAAAGAAAAAATTCGGTTACACTATCGGGGACGTAGCGTTTTATTCTTATGGCTAAATCCTTAGCCTCGTAAAGGACGATATTGAAAATGCTGATTCTGCCTACTTTTGCTAAAGCCAGCTCCGTTGCAATAGCGTGGGCCGCTCCCCCGGCGCCAAGAATTACCACCTTTTTATTTTTAAGTTTTACCCGGGCCCCTTTTTCCAAGGAAGCGATGAATCCCTTACCATCGGTGTTATGGCCGATAAGCTTCCCGCGCTCCACTAAAACGGTATTAACCGCTCCAATAACCTTAACCTCATCGGTAATCCTATCCAGAAAAGCCATCGCTCTTTTCTTGTGAGGCAGGGTTATATTTATCCCCTGGAAGCCTAACGGAACAAGGCTATCCAAGGCCTTTTTAAGGTTTTGCGTCTGAATGTCAAAAAGAAGGTAACGGTAATTTAAGCCCAAGTGCTTAAATGCCGCCTCCTGCATTACCGGCGAAAAACTATGTTCCACGGGATGGCCAAAAAGCCCAACCAGCTTGGTTAATTCGTCTTTTTTGTTTTGCATAACCTTTTTCCCTTCAGTTCTGTTATCTATAGCACAAGTCTCGACAATTATAGCTTATATATAGAATTATGGCAAGGTTTTTTCTTTTTTTCGAAAAAAGTGTATCGGCTGGTTAATGCTTAAAGCTCTTTAAAAACCTTTTTATCATTGAGCGAGAACTCTTTCGGCGAGGCTTCCAGTTCCTTGGCCATTTCATAGTTTCTTTTCAGATTATGGTAGGAACCGGTCATTTTTTCATAAGAGCCGTAAGCATTACGGAGGTGGGTGCCCAGGATGGAATAAAACCCTTCAAAATCCTGAAAAAGCTTGTCTAAACGCCTGATGCTGTTTAAAACTTTAGCGGCCTCTTGACTTAATTTTTCTCCCTGCAGGCCTAATTTGATAACGTTGACAATCATTGATAAAGTGGTCGGCGAGACGATATAGACCCCCTGGTTATTGGCCTCTCTGACCAGATTGAATTCGCTGGATATAAGGTAGTAATAAATTTCTTCCGAAGGGACATAAAGAAGCGCATGGGTCGTTGTCCCCGCCTGGGGTTGGATGTAATTCTTGACCTTCTGGACATGCGTCTTTACATCCCGCCGAAAAGCCGATTTAGCCCTTTCCTTTTCTGAATCTTCGACGCTGGTAATGGCCCTTTGATAATTTTCAAGAGGGAATTTGGAATCGATGGGAAGCAGGCCGTCGCTCGTTTTTATGGCCGCATCCACCCGCCCGCCTTGAGAAACCTCTGCCTGCCTTAAAATTTTGTCCTGAGGCAAAGCGTCCTTAAGAACCAGCTCTAAACTAAATTCGCCAAAGGTTCCTCTCTGGGTTTTATTTCCCAGCATCTCATCGATTTTGCGATAGGCATTTTTAATATCCCGGCTGATTTCCGTCATTTCCCCCATCTTTTTTTCCAGATCAAGAAAATCCTTGAGCGAATCCTTGGTCAGGTACTTTTCCCTCCGGCTGGAAAGGATATAGACGATTAAACCCACCACCGTCAGAGAAAGGATTATTAAAAATAGATAAAGCCACATGGTTCTTATTTACCTTTAAATTTTTTTAACTTTTTAAACGTCTTTTTCAAATCTTCGGAAATCACCTTTGTTTTTCCCAACATCGGCATAAAATTGGTATCCCCTTCCCAGCGGGGCACCAGATGAAGATGAACGTGCCCCAATACCCCGGCTCCGGCGATTCTGCCCGCATTTATCCCGGCGTTAAACCCTTGGGCCTTAAGTTCTTTTTTAAGAATAACCACACTCCTCTGCAGTAAATCGAAGATTTCGGATTTTTCTTTATTATTCAAATCCTCGATTTTTGCCAGATGTCGGATGGGAGCAATCATCAAATGCCCGTGGTTATAGGGGAATTTATTTAAAATGACAAAAGAGTGTTCCCCCCGGTAAAGGATTAAATTCTTCTTATCCTTTTTTTCTTTGAGG
>CAZDME010000005.1:0-4016 GCA_964506785.1 uncultured bacterium
AAATAAATATGCCGATGATTCGGATATAGGCATTACGCAGAAAGGAGAGATGGTTACTCCTTTATTAAACGAATACGAAACTACGGATAACTCCGCCTTTAGAACCGTATCCGGAGATTCATTAGTAAAAGTGGGAAGAAGCGTATTTTGCGACACTTGTAATAACGGAAATGTAAGCGAGATGAGCGCTGATATATTAACCTCTATCAGCGCGGCAGAGCCAGGATTAGGAGCAAATATTGCCACCGAAATTGCCACGCAACCGGAATTTGGCCTGGAAGGAGCAAACAGCTTTTTCTTAACCTTACGGGACAATGACGGGCAGGCATTCTCTCGAACCTTTGGTGAATTGTGCGACTCGGATGTCACCCTAGCCGCCGATTCGTTTAACAGTAACTTTGGAATTGCAGAACCAAACATTTCTGACCCTACAAAGCCAAACGACAAAACTCCTACCATGTACATTCTCCTTCCTCAAGCCGGGATGACTTCGCAGCAACTAAACCGGTTATTATCAACTCGGGGAGAAGGCGGAGAGTATCTTCTCCCGGATGAAAAAACAGTAGAGTTCTTTGTTGGCTGGACAAGACAGATGGGCGGAGAAAGCCCCTGGGATGAAGCAATAATTCCTTTTGTTAATTCCGGCCGGGGAGAAGAACTACTTGAGCCTTTAGTTGCTGGGTATGAATCACTAAATAGTTCGATATCTATCCCAGTGGAAGAATGGATGTCTAAACCAATGGAAGAGCAACTTTTTCTTTCCCTGGTTGATGTTATTCAAGAAGATGGAACTCCCGAGGCAAGCGAGATTCTAAATAAAGGTATTGAAAAGGAAATTTTTGAACTTGACCCGGAGGTAGATTTGAGTATAATGCGGGAAGAGGAAGAATGGAAAATGATTGCCTCCAATCCTTCTACGACTGAATTCACCCGGGCGGCCGCCCTTTCCCAAATTGAAGATGAAGAGTGGTTAAAAGCATATGTGTTTGATACTGATAAAGATGAAGGATTGAGTTTTGACCGTGACATTTCGGACGTAGAATTTGCCGCTATTATCCGCACCGGACAAACCTCATCCTGGTATGACCAGCTGACGGATGAAGAAGAAAAAATATATTATTTTCAAAGAATATTAGCGGCGGATACAACCGACCTTAAGCAATATTTCAACTCATCTGAAAAACTCAATATGGTATTCGATTGTAGCAATTTTAGTGTTCAGCTTCATATGAACGGGATAGGATTTGACGAGCACTTTGTTGGAGAACCTGAAGAGTTCGAATATCATGGGTATACTATACCACAAAATCCCTATGGCCTTCCTATAGCTATGGTGGCTCTATATACAGAAAGTATGGCCCACGCCATAAATGCTTTATTCATTGGCAATAATTCAGATAGCCTCAAGGAACTTACCAATACGGATAACTGGATATTCGCAGAACCTCAGTTAGATACCAACGGCTCTTACCAGGCTTTATCAAAAGGCTCCTGGGTGCCAGAAGAGGGTATTACATATGTATATTTATATCTAGACCAACTTATTTTCCCAGAAGAGTTAGTTGTTTCTCTAGTTCTGTTAGGCATGCCAATAATTAAATAAAATAATTCAGCCTTTTACTACTCCCCAAACGGAGGTAAAATTTCATGAAAAAAATATTGATGGGTTTAACGGCCGCGGCAGTTATAATTCTCGCTTTTATCTGGATAGGCAGCATTAAAAAAGAAGATACCCTCGAACTTAAAAAAGCTGAACCGCAAATAACGGCAGAAACCAAAGAAGCGAGAGTGAACTTTTATACTCTCAACAGGCAAACAAAGGAGAAAGGGGCCTTTTTAGGAGAAGTAGAATATAAAAATGGTAAAATAGAAATTAAGGTTTCTGATCCCCAGTTAGAGAAAATTCTTCAATCTGACTTTATTACCTCCGGAGGAGAAACCGAGGAAGTAACCCTTCCTTCGGGAAGAAAGTTTGTCCGGGGAGGACTCTTAATCCAGAAACCAGGGACATTAAAACATCTTCAAGCTATAATTAAACACGCGCCGGATTTGGGTTATAGTGTCGAGGTCATAGAAAAATAGGCGGGATTTTTCTGCTTTGAGAGTCCTTATTCCTTCTGATTAATAATGGCTAAAAAATCCTTGTTTGATTTGGTCTTTTTGAATTTTTCGACCAAAAGCTCCATCGCCTCTACCGGATTTAAGGGATTAAGCACCTTACGAAGCAGCCAAATTTTACCTAACTGCTCTTTTTCTAAAAGTAATTCCTCCCGACGGGTTCCGGAACGGTTAATATCAATCGCCGGGAAAACCCTCTTATCCACTAATTTGCGGTCAAGATGAAGTTCCATATTGCCCGTGCCTTTAAACTCTTCAAAGATTACGTCATCCATACGGCTTCCGGTATCAATCAGGGCAGTGGCGATAATAGTAATACTCCCTCCTTCTTCAATAGCCCGGGCCGCGCCAAAGAATCTTTTAGGCTTCTGTAAGGCATTAGAATCGACGCCGCCGGAAAGAATTTTCCCACTGTGCGGCACTACGGCATTATAGGCCCTTCCCAAGCGGGTAATACTATCAAGCAGAATAAGCACATCCTTTTTATGTTCGACTAAACGCTTGGCCTTTTCGATAACCATTTCCGCCACCTGGACATGACGTTCGGCCGGCTCATCAAAAGTAGAACTGATTACCTCTCCTTTCACCGAGCGCTGCATATCGGTCACTTCTTCCGGTCTTTCGTCAATCAGTAAAACAATCAGCACTGTATCCGGAGAATTAACGGTAACCGAATTAGCAATTTTCTGCAAAAGGACAGTTTTCCCTGTTCGCGGCGGAGCCACGATTAAACCGCGCTGTCCTTTCCCAATCGGGGTTAAAAGGTCCATTACCCGCATGTCAATTTCATTCGGTTTTGTCTCTAAAACAAATCTCTCCTGCGGATAAATGGGGGTTAAATCGTCAAAAAGAATCCGGCTTTTTATCGTCTCCGGGTTTTCGAAATTTACCGCTTCGACCTTCAGGAGAGCGAAATATCTCTCTCCTTCTTTTGGCGGCCGGATTTGCCCGGAGACCGTATCCCCCGTCAAAAGGCTAAACCGCCTGATTTGAGAAGGTGAAACATAGATATCATCGGGACAGGGCAAATAATTATAGTTGGGAGAACGAAGAAAACCAAATCCGTCGGGCAGTATTTCTAAAACACCCTCGCCAAAAGTTAATCCGTCTTTCTCGGTTTGCGCCTGCAGGATTTTGAAAATAATCTCGGTTTTTTTCATCCCTCTTAACCCGGCCAGCCCTAAATCCTGGCCGATTTTATGCAATTCGGTAACGGTTTTAGCTTTTAAATTAACAATATCCATGATTTCCTCCTCGGTTGGCCGTTTGCCGGTTAGCTGATTACCGGCTCTTCGGCATTTAATTTTTTCCAAATTTTTTTAACCTGCTTTTTCGTTTCCAGGAGACTGCCTGAATTATCGATGATAAAATCTGCCCATTTTATTTTTTCCCTCTGGGGTAACTGCGCCTTAATCCGCTTAAGAATTTCACCCTGCCTCAGGCCGCTTTGACTTTTAGCTAATCGTTTTATCTGGCTGCGCCGGTCGATTTTAACCAGGATTAAATAATCAAGTATTCTCTCAAGCGGCTTCATCTCGATAAGCAAGGCTCCGTCAATAATTACCACACCTTCTTTTAGCTTCCTTTTAAGCCTCCGGGATTCCTCTTTTACTTTCTGAATTAGAAAAGGATGAATAATAGCGTTTAACTGCTCTAATTTTTTAAAATCGGCGAATACTATTTTCCCCAGCCTTTTCCTGTTTATAGCCTGATTGTCATTAAGAATCCCGTTGCCAAAAGATTTACCAATACGCTTCCAGACTAATTCACCGGGGGAAAGAAGCTTGTGCCCTAATCTATCGACATCAATTATTGCCGCGCCTAACTGGCGGAAAAATCTGGCTATGGTAGTTTTCCCCGAAGCAATATTTCCCGTCAAACCGACAATTAACATTTCA
>CAZDME010000005.1:4116-15256 GCA_964506785.1 uncultured bacterium
TTTCAGATTTCCGCCCAGGTCCTCCCCAGAGACAAATTCACCTTTAAAGGGATAGATAAGGGGACTATGTTTTCCATCCCCGCTTCAACCATTTTTTTAACTTCTTCTACTTCCTCTTTGGGAACTTCCAGAATCAATTCGTCATGAATTTGAAGAATCATTTTAGCCGCCAGTTTTTTCTGTTTTAATTTTCCCCATATTTTTATCATGGCTAATTTTATGATTTCCGCCGCGCTTCCCTGAATAGGCGTATTTATGGCTACCCGATAGGCAAACTCCTTTTTCTGGCGATTGGAACTGGATATTTCGGGGATATAGCGTTTTTTCCCAAACATAGTCTTGACATAGCCTTTAGTTTTAGCTTCCTCTATAGTTTTTTCTATATATTCCTTAACCCCCTGATACTTGGCAAAATAGCGGTTAATAAAATCTTCTGCCTGGTTCACTTCAATCTTCAAACTGCGCGATAACCCGTAAGCGCTCATCCCGTAAATTATTCCAAAATTAATCGTTTTGGCCATTCTCCTCAAATCAGTATCAACTTTAGCCCCTTCTAATTCAAAAATTTCCTGAGCAGTCTTTTCGTGAATATCTTCACCATTCTTAAAAGATCCCATAAGTAATTTATCCTGGGAAAAATGAGCTAAAAGCCTCAATTCTACCTGAGAATAATCTCCCCCAAGCAAAAAGTAATCAAGGGAAGAGGAAGTAAAAGCCTCCCGCAAGCGCTTACCCCAGGCGCTTCTAACAGGAATATTTTGAAGGTTAGGGTTACTGCTTGAAAGGCGCCCGGTAGAAGTAACCGTTTGGTGATAAGAGGTGTGCAGACGCCCGTCTTTAGAGTCAATAAGCTTGGGCAAAACCTCAACATAGGTTGACTTGAGCTTGGAGGCCTCGCGGTATTCTAAAAGCTTTTGCGGCAGAATATGCGTTTTGGATAAAATCTCAAGCACCCCGGCATCAGTCGAAAATCCTGATTTTTTCTTTTTCACTGGAGGCAGTCCCAACTTGCCGAATAGAATAAGAGCGAGCTGCCGGGGAGAAGCAATATTAAATTTTTCTCCGGCTATTTCATAGATTTCACCGGATAATCCTTTGATTCTTTCATCCAGCTCTTTGGAGATTTTAATTAAAATTTCTTCCTTCAGGGTAATACCCGTTTTCTCCATATCAGCTAAAATCTCTATCAAAGGCACTTCGATTTTCTGAAAAAGAGAAAAAAGATTTTCCCTCTTTAATTTCTCTTCCAAATTTCTCTTCTCGTCAAATACATTTTCCAGGGAAGCGCCTTCCAACGGATAATTAAGGAGGTAGGCGGCAATCTGCAAATCAAATGCTACCCCCTGCAGGGCAAAATTAGCATTATCTAAAAGGGGGATCTGGCTTTTTAGATTATATCCGTATTTTTCTATACCAGTATCAAAAAGTATATCTTTCAAATCTTTTTGGAAAACAGAAGCCCTTAAAGGAAGGGAGAGAACTCTTTGACCTTCGGCGGCTATATGAATAAAATCTTTTTCGACTTTTAAGGCTAATTTCTTTTTGCGTTTTACGCTTTGAATAAACTTTTTAAATTCTTTAATCTCGCTTTTAGGCACCCCGCCCTCTCCTGCCATCTTTTATTTTTTCCTTCGATACCTAATCAATCCACTTAATAGGGACTCTACTGTTTCAAGGGTAGAAGTAAAACAGGCCCATTTCCCGTTTCCCTAGGGAATTGGTAGTTCTTCCAATCTTTTTATCAACCGGTTGAATTTTAACCCTTCGAAGATTTTTTTTACTTTTTCCCTGTCAAATTTATTCCAGTTCAAATCGCTTAATTCAATCTCTATCGGCGCCTTACAGTCAAGAAGAGCCAGCTCCTTACTGAGCTCAGCCTGTTCCTTATGGACGATAAGAAGCTTTTTAGTTGCCTCACCCTTTACCCTGTCTAAATTTTTATAAATATTTTCCAGGTTTCCAAATTCTCCAATCAAAGCTAAGGCGGTTTTTGCCCCAATCCCGGTAACACCCGGTATATTATCGGTAGAATCCCCGGCCAAGGCAATAAAATCCACCATCTGCCCTGGTTCTACCCCAAACTTCTCTTTCACTTTCTCCTCGTCATAAATTAGATTCTCCTTATGGGTATCGATAATCTTTATGTTAGAATCGACAAGCTGGAGAATATCCTTGTCTCCGGTAATAATAAAGATAGTTAACTTGGATTCGAATTTTTTGGCGATAGTCGCCAGAATATCGTCCGCCTCAAAACCTTCCTTTTCAATTACCGCAATATTCATCGCCCCGGCAATTTCTTTAATTAAAGGGAACTGCTCAATTAAATCATCGGGCATACGCGGACGATGAATCTTATATTCCTCGAATTTTTTATGGCGGAAGGTAGGGGCCGGATAATCAAAGGCAAAAGCTAAATATTCCGGCTTTTTCTCGCTAATAACCTTAAAAAGCATATTGAAGAATCCATAAACAGCCCCAATGGGTCTCCCCTCCGGGGTAGAAAGAGCCTTTAGGGCATAAAAAGCCCGGTAAGCATAAGAATTGCCGTCAATTAGGTATAGCTCTTTGGGCATGTGTTCTAAGGATTAATAAAGGCGTGAATTAATAGCGAATTATGCTTTCTGTTAACTTTTAACTCTAGGCTGTTAACATTTCACCGAGATAACTGTTCCCCCGAGGGAGTAATAATGTGAGCGGTGACAAAGATGAGTAAATTTCTCTTCTCTGAGCGGTCATAGTCTCTGCGGAATAAGGCCCCCAGAACAGGAATATCCCCAAGAAGGGGAACCTTGTCCCGGATGTGACCGGTAGTTTCTTTCATTAATCCCCCGAGGACTACGGTATCACCGTTATTGATGACGATACTGGTAATACACTTCCGCGATTCGAAGAAAGGTTGTTTGTAAGGCGTCTCTGAGGTACCGTAGTCATACCACTCGGCTAAGGCACTCACTTCCGGTATAATGGTTAAATTTATCATCTTCTTATCCATACCGACGCGGGGGATAACCTTAAGCAATATGCCCGCATCCCGGGTCTGAAATTTCTCAGGGGTGGAGGTAGCATCTTTAACCTTTACCCCGGCTGAATTATATTCTGCGGCCGTGGTTTCGTAAGCGGTCGGATAGATATATTCGGTGACAATCTTTATGTTAGCCTCCTGGCCGTTAAGGGTAGTCACCTTGGGAGAAGACAAAAGATTTGTTTGGTCGTGCTGTTCGATGGCGTGAAGAACCGCTTCAAATTGCGGCGTGGTAAGTATGCCACTTAGCGTCAGGTCAAGTCCACCGAGACTATCCGTTACTATATCTTGGCTACGCGTCTTTACAGGATAAGGTTTATATTCGTTTGCACTGGCATCATAGTAATATTCTTGAGTTAAACCTGTTTCTTTGATAAACTTCCGACTACCCAATGTAGGAAATTGAGTCACTTCACCTTTATTAAGCTTTAATTTATTTTTGTCTGAAACCTGATCTATCCCCCAATCTGCACTCAGATTCCATTCCAGCCCCAATTCTTTCAGCGCTGTTTCGCCCACTTCGACAAAACGGGCCTCAATCATTATCTGCACCGGGGCGACATCAAACTCCTTTAAAATATCTTCGATAATTTGCAGGTTGGATAAGGTATTAGTCACTATTAAAGCGCCAATTCGTTCAACCAGAGTAATCCGGCTTCTCTCTGGCCAGGAAACACTTCCCCGCAGAATATCTTCAATGGTTTTCTCATTTTGAATAACCGCCTCCTGCCTGGACACTGATTCTTCTTCCGTCGGCCTCTTAGTAAACATAGCTTCTTCACTAAAGACCGTATGGGTGCCTAATCCTTTACGCAGATGATAAATCCTCGTCTCCATTTTTTCCTCAGCTTCCAACTTTTCCGGGGTGGTAATAAAAATTACGTCTTTTTCCACCCGGTAAGCCAGGCCTTTGGACTTCATAATGTATTCTAAAGCGTCGATTAAACTCACCTCAGTCAAATAGATAGTGATAGTGGGGTCGACCGCATCCAAAACCGATTCATCCAGGACGATATTTACCCCTGTCCATTCATGGAGCTGGCGAATAACGTCGCGGAGATCGGCTTCTTTAAAATCTAAACTAACTTTTTGACTGGCTCCTTTTCCTAAAATATCCCTGATTGCCTCCTTGTTTTTCCCGGCCACCGAGGAGGCCAGCATATCTAATTCCGGCTTTTCGGAAGCCCGCTTTTCATAAGGCTCGCTCAATTGGCTTCGGGATACATCTAAAATCCGGGCTTTTTCTTCTATCCGTTTTCTGGCTTCGACACTATCTTTTTCCGCCTGCCAGACAGCCACATTAGCCCGTTCAATCAAGGCCGTGGCCTGATGAGAATAAGGGTCCAGGACTAAAATCTTCTCCCAGGTACTTTTGGCCTTATCATATTCTTTAGCGGCATAATAACTCTGTCCCTCTGTAATTAAACTCTGGATACGCGCCGCTTTCGTCTCTTTGGTCGCCCGGGCAAGATTCCTCTGCGCTCTGGCAATATATGACTGGGCATCTTCGGTAAATTTATGCCTGGGCATAAGGGCTTCAGCTTTCTTGAATTCCTCAATAGCCTCTAAGTATTCCCTTTCATCAAAATAGGCTTTGCCGGCGCCATAATGCCGCATAAATTCACGTTCCCGCGATATCTCTACCTGGCCGATATGCTCGGCCAATCTCTCCTTTGCTTCTCTTTTTAGGGCTTTCTCCTCTTCTTCTATCTCCTCAATATATCTTTTCGCCCAGGTATGCGAGGGATCAATGGTCAACAATTTCTGAAATTCTTTCTTGGCTTCATCATATTTTCCGGCAATATAGAATTCCTTTCCCTTGGCGTAATAGCGGCGGACCATTTCCTGATGAGAAAGAGGGAAGGTCATTTCATCCTTTATTTTCTCTTCTCGAGAAACTTGAGCCGTCCTTAGAGGATTGTCCACATAGATTAAAACATTGTTACCGCTTTTGGCCGCTCGAAAGGAAGAATCAGCCTTTAAATCCAAAACGATGCGCACCCGATTTTCCTCGAACAAACCCGTCCGGATTTGTTCAATCACCTCGCTCCCAACCGAAATCACTTTGGGCGTCCGGGTTTGGCCGGCATCCCAGATATCGACAACAATCCGATTCGGCTCTGAAGGCTCGCTGCTTTTTAATTTAAAATAGGTATAATGGACTGGTTCACTCGTCCTGATAGTGACCAAATCCTCCTGAGGCAGCTTTTCCACTCCCAGGCTGATTACTTCATTAGCCGGCAAGGCCAAAGTTGGATTGCTTCCTAAGGTAATTAAACTCAACGCCAAAATTAGAACTGTTAGTTTTCTCATCTATTTCCTCCTGAATTTTTAGAACAAGGGAGCTTCGTTTCTCCCCCTTCCTCACTATAGATTAACACAAATTCCTTTTGAATGTCAACTATTCTGAAACCTTCGGCGGACTCGCCGCTTTTTAAGAAATAACTCTTTTTAACCCCTTCGAAAACTGTTTCAATGACGGCAATTTTTTCATCCCCAATTTCTATTTGCCCCCGGTAGAATAACTTTAATTTGGGAAGAGTTACCTCTTCCCGCGGGGCAATTGCTTCTTTTTTAGGAAGTCCATTCCCGGGAGAAGAAAAAATATCCCGCTCATTAATATCCAGCAGAAAATCAGCAAAGGATTCTTCCTTAAGATTCTCCAAACGTTCGATATCAAAAAACCGGGGCTGAATTAACAAAGAGACGGGCCCCTTTCCTTCTTGGGCAAAAATATTCCTGCCGGCGGCAATCAAAATCATAACCCAAAAAATAACAGATAGTTTATTTTTCATCTTACTTTAGTTGAATTCCCTGAATGGTTAAATTGATGTCTAATATCTCTTTGTTTTTCTGCGAGATTTTCTGAATTTCCATTTTTTCTATAACCAGAGGCCAAGTGGCCTGGGTTAAACTGTGGAGAAACTCAAGGAGGGCAGCTGTTTCTCCCTGGCATCTAATTTCCATAGGAAAACTGGTATAGGGAATCTCCCCTTCGATATGCTCCTTGGGTGTGTTTAACCTTACAGAAACTAAATTATCCATACCACTGGCAATCAAAGCCCCCACTACCTTCTCCATGGCCGCTAATTCCCAGAGAAGTATCTCGGCATCTTTTTCTTTAGGGACATCTTGGTCAAACCCCAAAGAAACCGGCAAAATCACCTTTTTGGCTTCAGCTTCTTCTCTTAACCGGCGTTCACTTTGATAGGCCTTTTCTTTGAAAAACAATCCTTTCTGATTTACCTGAGCCGGCAGAGTTATATCAAACTTCCCCAGATGTTCCTTTAGGAAAGCTATCTTTTTGCGGTAATCCTCCTGGGAGGCCTCAAGAGATTCTATCAGTTCTGAAGAGGTAATTCCTCCCTTTTCTTTTCTGAATAATTCTAACTCTCCGGATTTTTTCTCTATTTCGGCGGAAATTTCTTTCCGCCGCGATATATAGGGGTTAATTATCCCGAAAAAATAGATAAGGAGCGCTGCTGACAAAATCAGGGAGGTAATTATAAAAGAACGCTCAAATTTCTTTTCAGCCATCTTTTCCCCGGTTATAAAACCAGCTCTGCTTCTAAACTAAATTCGATGAACTCCCGCTCATCCATCTTCACCGAATGAGAAGCTAAAGGTTCCACCCTTTCAATATAGGCGGTGGCCTCTTGCAGTTTTTGCATAAAGTCATTTATTGCTTCGTATGAGGCGCCTTTGCCCTTTATTAAAAGAAATTTTTTTATTTTTTCCTCGGCTCTTTCCGATTCTTTAGGGAAGTAGAAATTATCCAGCCAAATGTCTGGAGTCAAACTTTTCCCCACAGCTCTCATTAACTCCAGGCCCATCATTTTTTTTGCCAGGAACTGATACATCGTTTGAGCCTTGTTTTCCAGGAGAGCCTCTTCTTTCTTAAGCCTTTCTATTTTGGGGCGGTAAACTCCATATTCATCCCGATAAATTTCTTGAGTTTCAATCAGTTTATTCTGCCAGCGGGCAGAACTTTGATGAAAGAGCCAAACCCCGCCGCTAAGAATTATCAAAAAGGCAATTATGGTAAAAAACGTATATTCATTTTTTTTATGGCGGGCCTTTCTCTTGAGTAGTTCTTGAGAAAGAAGATTGATTTCTACGGCGCATTTTACCTTGCCCCGCAGGGCTAACCCGGCGGCAACGGCAAAAAGATGCTGGTGGGCATCAAGGCTATCCCATTTATCTTCGACAAAAATCGCGGCGTCCGGTTTCTTCTTTATCCGTTTAAAGCAGTTAACAATCTTTACCTCCAATCCCAGGCTGGTAGCAAAGAAACCTTTTAAAGTGGCGAGTTGGCTGCTGCCGCCGGCTAAAATTACCTCGCCAATGGTTAAGCCTTCAACTTGACTTCGATAGTAACCGATGGCATGTTGAATCTCCACTATTAAATCTTCCATAATGGGCCTGATAACTTTTCTCACCTCTTCCTGGGGGTAACCCTCTAATCCGCCCTTTTTTATCCGTTCCGCTTCGTGATAAGAAAGGCCGAATTCTTTCTGCAAAGCTTGAGTAAAGTTATTTCCGCCGATAGGGAAACTTCTTGTCCAGACATTTTCCCTTTTAAATATGGCGATATCGGTGGATTCAGCGCCAATGTCAATAAGGGCTACGCCTCTTTCTCCGTCTAAATAATCCTGGTTGTAACGGACACAATTGTAAAATGCCAAAGGCGAGACATCGACTATATCAGCCGGCAGGTGGGAGGTGAGTTTTTTCTGGACGTCTTGGATTAAATCAATCTTTATGGCTACCAGGAGAACTTCCATCTCCAGAATTTTTTTACGCTTTAAGAGATAATAATCCCAAACCACTTCATCAAGGGAAAAAGGGATCTGCTGCTGGGCTTCATATTTTATTACCTGTTCAATTTTACTTTCGGGCACCGGGGGGAGTTTAATCAAGCGGATTAAAACGGATTGGCCGGGCACAGAAGTAACTATGGAAGCGCCTTTAATATTAAGAGAAGAAAGTAATTTAGCTAACTTTTTAGCCAGGAGCTGGCCTTTCTGAGCAGGAGTGGAGGCCGGGTCGGTCTTCAAGGTAACAAGCCCGGCTTGATTTAAAGTTAACCCAGCTTTGCTTTCTTTTAATTCAACTACCTTGATACAATTCGACCCGAGATCTATTCCAATAACATCTTTAGACTTTACCATTGAGACAATTTATCCTTCTATTGGCGTGTTTTTTGGTAGGTAAGATATCTAATGGAGACATTTGCTGGTATGAAATCAGGGAACATTAAGCTTTTACAGCATCTGTATAGGGTAAGTATAGCATAGAAAGGGCTAAAAGTCAAATAAAATTCCGCCCCCGGTTAATTACCTTTTCCCAGTCTCAATTTCAGATAAAATCTGATCTGATTTATCTCGAATATCCCCGGGATTCGGTCTGTATAGTTCGAAATAAATCGGAAACACCTTGATAGCCCGGCTTTGGGTTGCGGTAGGCATCGGTAATGCCCCAGTGTTCTTCGATATGATTATCTTGGACCCGAGGGTTACCGGCTTTCCACCATTCATCGGCCCATTCAAAGATTATAATACCGGAAAGATTCTCACCGGTGTTTATAATCTGCCTTTTAATAATTTCCCCCTGCCTTCCGCCTTTACAGAAAGTGCTATAGCCGGTTTCGGCAATATAGACGGGTTTATCGTATTCCTGTGATACATTTACCATTTTATCGATATCTGCCTGGGCTTTACTTTGGGTATAAATACCTTCAAACCAGCCGCTCTCCCGTCCAAGGCCGACAAAAGCGTGAATGCCAATGGCATCTAAAAAATCAAAGCCTAAATTATATCCCGGTAAATCCAGGATATTAGAGCCGGTCACCGGATGCTTGGTATCTTCCGTCTTAATGGCCTGATAAATCTCTTTTAAAAATTGATTTACTTTTCCGAAACCGAAGCGGCTGACTACGTTACCGGCTGGTTCCCAATGAAAAGGGGCGTCATTCCAGATATTCCACATAAGTATCGAAGGGCGCAGTTTATCGCGCCTGACAATCCGCAATGCCTCATTAATAAGTTTCTCTCTTTCTTCCTCAGAGTCATAATTTGTCTTACTGTTAGGATAGATAATAGTCTCTATAACCATAAGATTATACTTCTCGGCTAAATCCAAAAGTTTAGGCGGCAGGGGAGCATAGGTGCGGATGGTATTTGCCCCTAACTCTTTAATCATCTGGAAATCCTTTTCCCAGATAGATTCAGGAATATCCTGAAATCTCGCCATCTTGGGATAGTTAAGGCTGTAATCTATACCTTTGATAAAAAAGGGCTTTCCGTCTTTATAAATCCGGCAATTAGAAATTTTTATCTTGGGCAGCTCCTGTTCGGCCTTTTCTTCCGGAGTTACCCAGAGCCCTTGATACTTAACCAGACCTCTTTTAATTTGCTTCGCTTCAAATTCTTTTCTTCTCTTATCAGCCTCGCTCCATTTTTCTTTTTCCTCTGTTTCTACCGCTTCCTTCCCTTTATCGTTTATTTTTTCTATTTTTTCAATCTCGTCCCGATTCACCCCGATTACGCCCATCCTTATTCTTAAAAAAATGCGTTCGTCATCCTGCCGTTCGATTATCCCGGTCATCTTCCGCCCGTTTTTGAGGTGAATCACGTCAGAAAACGCTTTAGACTGATAAAGGACAACAGCAAAAACGAGAAGACATAAATATACTAACGCTAATATCCAGTTTCTGTCTTTTTCCATCATTTAATATCGAACCGCCATACCTATTTATTTTTCTTTCTGCTTAATCTGGAAACCTGTAGAGAATTTTTCAAAAGTCGCAAGATGAATCTGGCAATCCCTATACATTATGTCTTTTTCTATTTCCCCATTGATAATATAAGCTGATTTAACATCCGGATATCTCGCAAGGAATCTCTTAAGGCCTGAAGGGATATCTAAAGAAGTTATCTTGCTTTTAACTTCGATAGGAATAGGAATTCTATTTTTAAGAAGAACAAAATCGACTTCCCCGCCGTCTTTAGTCCTCCAAAATTTAATTTCCATATTAGGCGCAAGCATAGCCTGCAGTTTCAAGAATACAAACGATTCCAAAATAACACCTTTATCGTGACGGTCGTCAATAACGGAAAAATCTTTCAAAAGCATATTCCTAACGCCTAAATCGTACAAATAGGCTTTGCATGACTTCTTTAACTCGTTCCCCAAGTTTTTCGAATAACTATAAATGCGATAACTAACGTAAGTCTGTTCAAGAATATCAAGGTAGCGGTTGATGGCTTTCGAACTCAAGCCTACTTCGCTACTTAAAGAATGCACAGAAATTGTTGAACCTTGATTCTGGGCTAAAAGGTACAAAAGATGATTGAAGGCGCGGATATTCTCTTCCTTGATGAGCGATTTAACATCTTTAAGAATGTAGCTTCCTACAAGCTCATTTAAAATTTGTTGTTTTCTTTCTTTAGAATCGGTGTGGGTTAACCCTGGCATGCCGCCAAAACGCAGGTAATCATCAAATGTAAACTCCGGACAATTATTTCTGATTTCAGAATACTCTAAAGGGTAAATGCGGTATAAAAATTTTCTGCCCGCCAGACTTTCTTTCAGATGCTTATGAATCTCTAAAGAAGACGAGCCGGAACAGATAATTTTAATCTTCTTTCTGGAGTCAAAAATGGCTTTGAATATCTTGGAAATATTACGCACATATTGAAACTCATCAATAAAGACAATTTCTCCGGATTTACTTATTATTTGCACAATCTCTTTGTCCGGGCGGTTAAAATCGGCTAATACCTGGGGTTGTTCTAAATCAAAAAAAACTGTTTTTAACCCCTTTTGTTTAGCGTAATTTTCCAGTATACGCAGAAGTGTCGTCTTGCCAACTTGACGAGGCCCAAGAAGAATAACGATTTCTGGTTGGGTTAATTCTTGGCGCAATTTATTTAAAATATTACGTTTAATCATCTTATTGACAAATATAACCTATTGGGTCAAGAAAGTCAAGAAGAACTTCCTTTTTAAAAAAGCTTTTTTAGATTAGCAAATCAACTATTCTTCCCGCCAGAAAAGGAATTGGACGGGCTGGAACGGGCGGCTATTACGCGATCCTTGTCTTTTTCGTGCAGGCTG
>CAZDME010000005.1:15266-36990 GCA_964506785.1 uncultured bacterium
ATATCGTCAAATACAGGGGTTTCTCTTAAAACCGGACTATAGTTACACATCCAACTGTCTACGCCACCGTCTGCTTGAAAGATCAATCTATATTGAATTGCCTTATTAGCTGCCTCAGAAATTACATTATCATCTCCTGATTCAGTAAAGCTATTTGACCAACTAGCCCCGTTTAAATCCGCCAAGCTATCGGCTGTTCTCACTTGAACTAAAATATCGCCGTTCCCGATTTGAGTCAACCCCACGGCAAAATCCCAATTGAGACTATTTCCTCCATTCCAAGCCGAATCACTATAATATGGCAGGAAATTTTCTGTCCAGGTAATTGTTCCCCAGTCAACTGCTGATTCATCTGAACATAAATACTTAGGGGAAACGAAATAGGCCTCCGAACCTATAGGGTTATAATATCGAGCGATAGAAAAATCTGATTCTATTTGTTCTTTCGTCTTGGGGTAATTAAAAATCTGAAGGCCCGATAATATCGCGTCAGCTTGCTCCCCTGGTTTATCATCATCGTGCCCAAAGCATATAGCGTCATAATCAATGTCGTCAGTATCGGGGGTATAGGTAATAAAATCCAGTGGTTTGCGGTGAAAACCCTTGCTGTATTCTTCCCAGGGTAAATCTCCATTATGAAACTGTGTAGCGCCACCACCATTCTCATCAATAAAATGGCGTTCAACCCCGTCGATATACAAAACTACTCTTCCCGTTTTGCAAACTCCCTTGTCCCAATTAGGGTTTGTTTCGTCATCTATCCAGCTATCATCCCAATCCCAGGTGAGGGCAATATGGTGCCATTCTCCGGGGCAAAAAACATCCGCATCGGCAGTCCGGGACATAGTAATTAAGGTAGAATAAGGATTATCCTCTTCGTTATCGTCAAAAGGAGCAGTAACTGGATAAATTTCTTCGGTTTCCCTTTCCGGGGGTTCTCCGGCAATAAGACATTGAATATAACCTACACCAGAATCCTGGTCAGCCGGATCTGACCAGGAGAAAATAAGAAAACCGCCATTGGGTGGTTCGGTTCCTCCCATTCCCCAGGGGTCAACACTTTGGTCAAAATCTGTATTTTTAATCACGATGCTTTTACGGACACTCTGCGTTGGTTGCATATTTTTTGAATAATAGGCAGGCTTCATCCAAAACTCTATGGTACCCTGTCCAGTATTGATGTTATTTTTAGCATTGTAAGTCAGTTTTTTATCTTCCGAGGAAAGCATTAACACGCCGTCAGGGAATAAATCTCCCCCGCCGGCAATACTGCTATTACCGTCGGCAGTGGAAGAAACCATCGGTAAGGTATCGCCTGAAGCGGCATAATTAGCATTTAATGAACCTTCGATAGCGGCCAAAAATTGCTGACTGCCTGAATTTGGCTCGGTTGGACCAACCGTGGCCAATTTAATCTGTCCGTCATAAAGAGAAGCTGTTTTATCGGTAGTATCTGGATAAGTTTCTACATGATTCTTTATGCCTAAATTCCCCTCTGAACCATCAAAATCAGCTTGATTGGTTTGATGCCAGGTATCATAAACTTTTAGTATAGCTCGAATCTTTTTCTCACCGACTACATTGCTCGATTCATCCAGAATTTCACCCTTTGATTCAATTTCATAAATACCCCCTGAATTAAAAGAAAATTCGGTAGTATTGTTGGTTAATAGATCTTTCCCTTCTTTTCCTACCGTAAGCTGCCAGGTAACATTACGAATATACCGGGATAACCCTGTGTTAGGATTAGCATTGGCCATTACCAAATCTGCATCTCCGATAC
This sequence comes from uncultured bacterium, assembly GCA_964506785.1. GTDB lineage: Bacteria > CAZDME01 > JAYEMH01 > JAYEMH01 > JAYEMH01 > CAZDME01. The sequence continues at coordinate 17,050 of CAZDME010000005.1, forward strand.
CAATATGGCCATCTCTACCTACGGTTCCATCAGCACCTAAATCTTGAGTGGTCCCGGGATATCTAAAATCTCCGTCATTACAGGTGGGATAAGGGCAATCCCCTATATGCCAGAAATCGGAAGGTGGAAAATCTCCGCTACCACGACAATAAGGGCAGGTATGTGCGGGTTCGGCAAACATCAGACTTTTGTAAAGTTGCCTCCAGGTTTTAAATGGCCTTTCATCGATCAAATGTACAGCTAAGGCTTCTGCTTCTACATCAGTCAGGCTTTTATTCCCGTCACTTATATTTTTTAACACTGCTTTTAAAACATCGAGGCTAACCGTATTCACATTAACCGGCGCCCGCGGCTCAGAGATTATAAACTGGGGATTTACTGTCTTAGAATCAACATAAGAATGTACAGTTATCGAATCTTTAATGTCGTTAAATACTCCCTGTCCAATACCCTCGACAAGCTTTATTTCTTCGATTGTCCGGAAAGGATGGGCAGTCCTATAGGTAACAATGGCACCGGCCTTTTCGGCGGAGGCAGAAACCCCTTTTACCTCAAGCAAATTCTCTAAAAGAAGCTGGGAGGCATTATTGATGTTAATTTTTCTCTGCTCATCTTTTATTACCACTTTATATGTGCCGTCCCCTAAAGACTGTTCTTGGCCGTTTATGGCAACGTCGCCATCACTATAATCGAATTTAGTTTTGGCCAGAGCCCGCAATTCGGCAATGGCCCGATTTATCCCGGCTTCCGCTAAATATTTCGCTTTAATTTCGTCGGAAAAGTTGGCGGCCGCTTTTAATTCCAGACGGGCATTTAAGGCAAAAGGGATAGCAATGGTAAAAAGCAGGGCCAAAATACCCAGGGCGAAAATTAAAGCCATTCCTTTTTTATTGCTTAGAATCTTACGCATCCCTGTCACCTTTGACTATTAGCCAAATAAACCACGCTGGAAAAGGTTTTACTAATCGGATTCCCCCCTGTATTTTCTTCGGTAGTTACGGAAATTTTAATTGCCTGAGGCAACTTCCCATCGGTTCGCGAATCCCAGGAATCCAAGGCATTATCCCAGGTAGTCGCGGTTTCTCCCCAATATTTAAAGGATAAATCCGTAACTTGAAAAGCCAAATCAGAGGAGCTGCCTCCTCCGGAGAGGTCAAAATCAGGATTTCTTTCTAATCTTCTCATTATCTCTTTATCGCCTTCGTTTAAATAATATCTCATCTCACATAAATCGTATTTATCGCTTTCATCACTTTCTTTAGAACAGATGAAATCCACCTGACTTGCCGCACCCAATAGATAAATAACATTGTCTTCGCTAATTAAGGCACCGGAGAGTTCTCGCCCCATCTCCTCCAGGGCCACCCGGGCATTTTGATAAACTTCTATCCGGCTTTTAGTCCTGCCCCAGGAGGTATATCCGCCTTTAAAAACAAAAATAAGGGTGGTCGCCAAAATAGCCATCAAAAGGGTAGTAATTAAAATCTCAACCAAGGTGAGACCCTTCTGCCGATTTTCTTTAATATTTGGTAATAAGGGTGGTAAAATCTTTTTCATAATTTTTGTTTCCTTCGCCCCAGGAAATTGTCACTTTAACCTCTTTTAAATTACCCGGCGGGTCGATGACACCGCCCACCTCCACTTTATAGGAAAACACTGAATTACTACAGGAGCCCTCTTCGGGGACACTCGGCAGGGCATCATAGCCATCCCGTTTTAATTCTTCCAATTTATCCTGGGCAAAAAAGGCCGCCTGAGTCATATCGGTGGCTTGTTTACCTGCCCTCAAACATACGGGTAACAGGGCAATTACCCCGACGATGCCAATGGTTAAAACCAAAAGGGAGATAACCACTTCAACCAGAGTAAATCCCTTCTTTTTTCTATGATGGTGGAGTCTCATTGATTTCAACCGCTCCTGTAGTGCTAATGACATAGATACGTTTTATTTTCCCGTGCAAATCCTTTATCCAGACTGCTTGCCCATTTGTCCCGTTAAACTGACCAGTGGGTTTGAAGCTCGCCCGATAAATTGTTTCGCCATTATCCGGATCCCCAGAATCAGAAATTTCCACCGCTAAAAAACTGGAATTATAGATATCAATATTTTCCGGGAGTTTTAATCGCTTTTCAATAATGGTTCTTTTCTGGGAATTTTCCGGGTCAGGATAAACCAGAACGAACTTATCTTCTTCCAAATCAAAATCTACAGCATATTCACCGTTTTTAGTAATGGCGTAACTGCGGGCTGTTCGTAACGCCGTGGCAATATTATTAGCCGCCACCCTTAATTTTAAATCCCTCCGAGAATGGATAAATAGAGGCGCAGCCACGGCTAAAATTAACGCCATTATAGAAAGAACCATTAAAAGCTCTATTAAGGTAAACCCCTTTTTAGTAAATAGCGGATAGCGTTTAGCGTTTAGTTGTTTCCTATCCGCTATACTCTTTACGCTATACGCTAAAGAATTAATTTTCTTACCAGTTATTGATATCATCTGCCTCGGTCCCGTCACCGGCTCCATCTGGCCCTTTCGAATAAATATCATAGGAAGGGTTATGAGTGCCAGTCGGTCCTTTAGTGTAAACATAATCATTATTCCAGGGATCCTGGAATTTACCGCTAGAGATATCTTCTTCATCAAATTCTATATAAGGGCCGTGCCAATCATCCCCTTGACTTACTGTCAAGGCATTGACTAAATTCTGGTTTCCGGAAGCCGGGTAGCTACCCATATCCACTTCATACATTGAAATGGCTGTCTCTAAGGCCGCTATGGCTGCCTCGGTTTTAGAAATCTTTGCCCGTAACCGGGCTTTATTACCGGCAAATACAGCCATTCCCAGCAATATTCCCAATATGGCCACAACAACCATTATTTCAATCAGGGTAAAGCCTTTTCTCAATCTCATTGAACTCTCCTTCGAATTTCTATTGATATCTTAATATTTAATATCTCTCCACGTCCATTCTTTCATAATCTACCTGTCTTTCCTGTTTATAAATTTCAAGCTTTCCGCCCGGGTTGGTTATTGAAATTTCTTTGACCTGGCCGCGCTTATCGGCAATCCAGATGGCGGAATCGTCGCTAAATGCATTCCCCATTTTATCAAAGCTGATACGGAAAATTATCTGATTGAAATCCGGGTCTTCTTTCCCTTCGATTAAAATTGTCTGGAAGGTGCATTTAATAATCTCAATTCCCTCGGGCAAAAGCTTCATCTCATCAACAATTTTTCTCTCCTCTGGCCTCCCTCTCTTGGGATAAACCAGGGCGAAGGTATTGTCATAAAGGTTAAAATCGGCCGCATAACTATCTTCATGATTAATCGTATAAGTCCTGGCCTTCTTAATGGTTTCGGTTATAACCCGGGCGGAACGGTCCAAATTACTTTGGCCAATCCAGGTGAATATAGCAGGGAAAAATTTCCAGATTATCGAAGCCAAAATAAGAAGATAAATTAGACGCTTGACCCAGCGATTTTTAAATATTTCAGTCAGCTCTATTTCCGCCATTTCTGCCTCCTTTGATTCCCTTATTTCGTTATCACGTTGTTCATTATCACGTTATCACAATTTTAAAATACGCTCTTATAAAATTATAGCATATATTTGGCTCACAAAAGCTATTTTTTTTGAGGCGGGGGGTTTTATAATTTGGGGATTCGGAACAATCTCCGGGCGTTTTCACTGGTAATCCCGGCTAATTCTTCCAGCTTCACTTCTTTCACCCGGGCAATTTCTTCGGCCGTATATCTGATAAAAGCAGGTTCGTTGCGTTTTCCTCTCATCGTTTGAGGAGCCAGGTAGGGAGCATCGGTTTCTAAAAACAACCTTTCAAGCGGCACTTTTTTAAGCACGCCGCGCAGATTTTCAGCATTAGGAAAAGTAATTTGTCCGGCAAAGGAAAGGTGCAAACCTAAATCTATTACCCGGTCGGCCAGGTCGCTATCGCCGGAAAAACAGTGCATCACTCCGCCCACTTGGCCGATTTTTTCCTCAACTAATACCTTTAAGACTTCCTCTTCTGCCTCCCGGCAGTGAATCATCACCGGCAGCCCCAAGTCTTTAGCCAGATGGAGAAGCTTTTTAAATAAATGCTTTTGCTCGTCTCGAGGAGATAAATCGCGATAATAATCTAAGCCAATTTCCCCTATGGCGGCCACTTTTTCCGTTTTAGCAAATTCTCTTAGATTATTTAAAATCTTGGAATCAATACCGGCGGCATAATGAGGGTGAATGCCGACGGCGGCATAAATAAAGGAATAATCCTCGGCCAGTTCCAGGGATTTCTGGCAGCCGGGAAGATTAGTCCCCACGTTAATCATCACCTCAACACCGGCTTCCCGGGCGCGGCGAATTACTTCCTGCCGGTCGCCCTGGTAGCGCTCATCGTCAAGATGAAGATGGGTATCAATAAACATAGGCCCTAATTATTAGCTTACGGCTTTTGGCCCCTATTTGGCAATTAGCTCTTAGCGCATCACTGATAGTCAGAAAAAACTTTATTTTCTTAACTATGAGCCATCGGCTATGAGCTATGAACAATCTAAATCATTTTCTATCTATACGTGGAAATAAAGGACGGCCCTTATTTATTCTATCCTTGCCTATTTGCCGGTCTATGGCCATGGCAGTATGCGGCATAAAGGGTGAGATTAACTCCGAAACTGCTCTTACGACTTCAACCAATAAATGGATAAATCCCTTAAGTTCGTCTATTTTCTTTTCCTTGGCTAAATTCCAGGGTTTGCTGTCTTCAACAAATTTATTGGCCATATTGATTAAGGCCCATATTTTCTCTAAGCAAGAACTAAAATTAAAATTGGAGACGGGGTGCAGGTAATCGGCAATCTCCTCCGGTAAAAGCTTTATTTTTTCTTCTATATCTTTCCCCTGCTTATTATATTCAATTTCCCCTTTTTCAGGAACGTTGCCTTGAAAATATTTTTCTATCATCGTCAGCGTCCGGTAGAGGAGATTGCCTAAATCATTTGCCAGGTCGCTATTGAATCTTTTGATAATTGCTTCTTCTGAAAAATTTCCGTCCTGCCCAAAAGGAACGTCGCGAAGTAAAAAATACCGGTAGGCATCCAGGCCGAATTTATCAACCATCGCTTTGGGAGAGACAACATTTCCCCTTGATTTAGACATTTTGCTTTGCTCAATCAACCACCAGCCGTGGGCAAAGATTGCCGCCGGGGGCCTGATATTTAAAGCCTTTAGCATAATCGGCCAGTAGATCGCGTGCTGCCTTAAAATGTCTTTCCCGATTATATGCACGCCCGGCCACCATCTGCTCTCATATTCGTCATTTTTATTAAATGCGCCCACGGCGCTGATATAGTTAAGCAGGGCGTCAAACCAAACATAAGTAACATGGCCGGGGCTGAAAGGCAGAGGTATCCCCCAGCTTAGCCGTTCTTTCGGCCGGGAAATACATAAATCAGAGAGCTTATTTGATTTTAAAAAACTCGAGACTTCCCGGCGACGCGTCTCCGGACGGATAAAATCGGCATTCCCCTCGATATACTTACCCAGCCAATCCTGATATTTCGATAGTTTAAAAAAGTAGTTTTTCTCCGAAACTTTTTCTAAAGGCCTTTGGCAATCAGGGCAATTCTCTCCCTGAATTTGTGCTTCGGCCCAGAAGGTCTCGCAAGGCGTGCAATACCAGCCTTCATATTTATCCAGATAAATATCGCCGTTTTTATAAAGAACCGTTAATGCCCTTTGCACGCAGGATATATGCCTCTCTTCGGTGGTCCGGATAAAATCATTGTAAGAAATATCCAACCCTTCCCAGAGCTTCTTAAACTGCAAAACCATTTTATCGGTAAATTCCTGCGGGCTCAGCTTGGCTTCTTCAGCCGCCTTCTGCATTTTCTGGCCGTGTTCATCGGTGCCGGTTAAAAGCCAAACATTTTCCGCGCCTACTTTCTGGCGCATATACCGGGCTAAACAATCAGCGGCAATATTAGTGTAAGAATGCCCGATATGAGGGGAGGCATTCACATAATATAAAGGGGTGGTAATATAAAATTTTTCCATCTCTTTAGTTAGCCATTATTGTTTCTTTTTTCGGCTGATAGCCGGAAAATGAGGGAATTTGAGTATAGAAATTTTCTTCATCTTTTCCTCCCAGGGGATTTCTTTCCTCACTCCTCCTTCTAACTCGACGGTAATCGTCATCTTCAGCGGATTGCTGGCTACTACCTTACCTTTTCCTTCTTTGGTATTGATGGTAGTCCCGCCTTTAGGAAACTTTCCTTTCATCTGCTTATAGAAATCATATTCATAGCTTAAACAGCACATTAACCGGCCGCATAACCCGGAAATCTTCATCGGGTTTAAAGAAAGATTCTGTTCCTTAGCCATACGGATGCTCACCGGTTCAAAATCTTTAAGAAATTTGACACAACATAAAGGAAATCCACAAGGGCCAAAACCGCCAAGCCTTTTGGCTTCATCGCGGACGCCAATCTGTCTTAATTCGATACGGGCTTTTAAAATATAGGCTAAATCCTTAACCAGCTCCCGGAAATCAACTCTATCCTCAGAGCTGAAATAAAAGATGATTTTTGTCCGGTCAAAAGAGTATTCGGCGGCAACTAATTTCATGGGAAGCTTTCTTTCTTCAGCCTTTTTTTCGCAAAGGGCCATTGCCTCTTTCTGCATCCGCTTATTTGTTTCAATCTGCCGGATATCTTCAAGGCTGGCTAAACGGACAATCTTTCTTAAAGGGTCGTCTATATCTTTTTCCAAAATAATTTCCGGTTCCGAGACCACTTCGCCGAATTCTATCCCTCGCCCGTCTTCGATAATACAAAATTTGCCAACCTTAACCCGGATATTGTTGGTATCGAAATAAATAACTTTATTGTCTTTCTTTAATTTTACCTGAGCAATCTCGTACATCGCTCTTCTCCCGTCTCCATTCTACCATTTCCCTTTTACCGCTTCTCATTTCCCGCCTAACTTTTCCCGTCTAATTTTAAAAGCATAACCGTAAGAGCGAGGCGCAGGTGGGCATTACGGGAAACAGCCTCTTTTATTTCTTTCAAAACAGAAATTTTCTCTTTTACTTCCTCCCGGGAAAGCGCCTGAGCGGTCTCTTTAATGGCGTCCTCCCGCGCCCGGTTAACAATTAATGTTTCCTCCCCGGTTATTTTCCAGACCAAACAATCCCTGAAGAAAAGTGTTATCGCCTGCAGGTCATCCTCTATCTTTTTCCGGTATTCCCTGTCCAGGGAAGCCTTCTTTTTTTCCTCTAAAAACCTCTGCTTTTTCTTGCCTAAATTCTCCGTCTCTTCTTTTAAATCCCCGGAGTATTTTAAGTTGAGCTTTTTCTTGTGTTCATCCCAAGTTTCGACGATATCACTGACAATATCTAAAATATTATCATCGCGTTTTAAAATTAAATCTAAAAAAATTTCCTTCCCTAAAACCGCTCCTTCCTTCTTAAATCTTACTGCCTCTCCAAGCTTACCTTCAGAAATTACAGAGAGGCTTCTGGCTTCAGTTAAAGAGCAATTCAAATTTTCGAGCAGAAATTTCTCGATTTTCTTTTGAGAGATTAAAGAAAATCTCACCAGCTGACAGCGGGACCTGATTGTCGGCAAAAGCTCCTCGGCGGCGCTGCTAAGCAGAATGAGGACAGATTCTCCGGGCGGCTCTTCTAAAGTTTTTAAAAAGGCGTTTGCCGCCTGGCGGTTCATCCGTTCGGCCTCAAGCAGGATAAAAACCTTCGTTCTTCCTTCAAACGGCTTAAGATAGATTTCCCGCTGCAACTCAAGGATGTGGTCTATCTTGATGGTTTGGGAGACCCCATCGGGTTCTAACCATTTAACGTCTGGATGGCGGAAACGTTCAATCCTTTGGCAGGAAGAGCACTGGTCGCAGGCATCGGCTTTTCCCTTTTCGCAATTTAAAACCTTAGCCAAATTAAGCGCCGTCAGCCGTTTGCCTATGCTGTTCTCTCCGACAAAAAGATAGGCATGGGCAATTCTATCCGAACGTAAATTATTCTTTAAAATGGTTAACGGAACTTCCTGTCCGATAATTTCTCTAAAAGACACGGTAGTAAATCCCAATATCAAAAATCAGATGCCAAAATGCCGAAGCAAAACTCAAAAATTTTGAACTTTGATATGTGGCTTTGACTTTTGGTTCTTAAAACTTATTCCCCCAGCCCTCAAAAGCTTACAGCAAAAACTTGCACCAAAAACTTGCACCTCGTAGGTGCAAGGAAATTGATTTCTTCTGTGACGGGATAAAAACGGGTTTATTCTCTTTGATCCAAAAGATTGTTAAAAACAACCTGGCAGACTGCTCTATGCGTCTCCTCAATATCGCCGGTAACTTTAATCACCTTAATCCGTTCCGGATACATCTGGGCAATTTTCAAATATCCTTCCCTCACCTTCTGGTGAAAGGCAATGCCGATTTTCTCTAAACGGTCGCCTTGACTATATTGCTCCTTTTTAGCCTTGGCTTTTATCGCTTTCTCTAAACCCGAAGGAGCTTCTACGTCCAGGAGAACGGTCAGATCCGGCTCAAACGAACCCAAGGCCGCCTGAGTAATTTTTTTAACATTTTCCATGCCGATTTCCCGGGCATAACCTTGATAGACCACGGTGGCATCCGTAAAGCGGTCACAAATAACGATTTTACCGGCATCAAGAGCCGGCTTAATTATCTCTTCAACTAACTGCACCCGGCTGGCTAAATAAAGGAAAAGTTCCGTATGATAACTCATCTCCTGATTTTGCGGGTCAAGAAGAATTTGGCGAATCTTCTCGCCAATGACGGTACTGCCTGGTTCCCGGGCCGCCACCACTTCATATTTCCTGTTTCTGAGATAATCAGCCAGTTTTTCCACCTGGGTGGTTTTGCCGCTTCCTTCGGGCCCATCCAAAGTGATAAACCAACCGCCTTTCTTTTTGGACATAATACCCCCTTTTATTAGTGTCAAGGTATCAAAGTTTCAAAGTATCAGAGTTTTTCCAATGACACTCTGACCCGTTGACACTCTGAGACTATGATTTTTGGTCTGCCTGCTTTTTTTGTTTCTCTTTCTTCTCAAAGCATTCCCGGCAGTTATAAATCGGCTTGGCCCGGGTACGGTCATAATCTTTATAAATTATCACCCGGTCTACTTCGGTCACTTCTTTGCCGCAGGTATCACATTTCACTTTCAACTATCCCCTATTTTTTTACTATAACCTTTCTGCCTTTAATCTCTAATTTATTTTCGCCAAACAATCTGATGGCTTCAGGATATAAGCGGTGCTCAACAGCATGAATCCGGGAAGTTATTGAATCCTCAGTATCTCCTTCTTCAATCTTGACCGCTTCCTGAAGAATAATCGGCCCGGTATCCACCCCTTCATCCACAAAATGGACGGTTACGCCGGTAACCTTTACTCCGTAATCCAAAGCCTCCTTTATCCCATGCGCCCCTTTAAAAGAAGGGAGAAGGGCCGGATGAATATTAATCATCCGTCCTTTATATTCCCGGACCAGATCGGAGCTGATAATCCGCATAAATCCGGCCAGAACCACTAACTCAATCTTTTCTTTCAAGAGATTTTTTCCCAGTTCCTTATCAAACTCTCCCCGGCTGGGAAACTTCTTCGGGTCGATAAATAACCCCTTGATACCAAAATTCTCTGCCCTCTTTAAAATAAAAGCATCCTCTCTATCGCTAATTACCAGGCAAATATCAACCGGTAACCGCCCGGATTTAACCGCCTCGGCAATCGCCTGAAAATTAGTTCCCCGGCCGGAACCCAGAATAGCTATTTTCTTATGCATATCTCCCCGCGGGCTAACTTTAAAAATTTTTCCCTTTTCTCTTCGGCGTTGGCTTGAGCCATGCTCATCTCTTCCCGGCTGAGCTCTGCCGGTTCTAACTCAATCCCAAGCCCCTGCTTAAAACCTATTTTTAAAATTAACAGGGCCTCTTCAAAACTCAAAGATTTATTTAAAATATCCCTTAAAGAAGTAATTTTAACCGGCTCCCGGGAGAAATTCCTGAGGGCCGGAAGAGCCCTTTCCAAATCCAATTCCAGGGGGATGGAACCGTGCTGCAAAATTACCTTTTTTTTGCGCCGCTGTGCATTTCCGCCTAATTTTTTATTTTCTACTAGTATATCATAAGAAGAGTTAGCCGTAAAACAAAAAGCACCTGTATTCTTGATAGCCGAAAAAGTCTCCCTGGCAAACTTGGCCTTAAAACCGAGCAGCTCAATAAAACGGATGATTCCGCCGCAAAGCCGGCAGAAAGACTCTCCCACTGAATGCGAAAACAAATGGGAATCCGGACCAAGGGACAGGCTATAGGTAACTTCCCGGTCATGAAAGAGAATTCCTCCGCCAGTTATCCGGGAGGTACAATCTAACCCTAAATTCTGTAAAACCTCGAAATTAATCTCGGCTTCCATATCTTGAATGTAGCCCAGGGAAAAAGCCGCCGGCCGCCAGCCATAAAAACGGATGGTCGAAGGAATTTTATCTTGCTCCTTCTCTTTCATCAGGACTTCATCAACGGCCATATTGAAATAGGCGTCGTGAAATCCTGTCTCTATTATCCGCCAATTCTCTTTTTTCATGCTTTCAAACAGTATCAAAGTTTCATAGTATCAGCGTATCAAAGTTATTTCGATACAAGCTCATAAAGTATGCAATGGCACTTTGACACTCCTGACACTTTACTTAGCCCTCCAGGCTAAATCTAATTCCCTGGCCGCCTTGGCCTCATCCAAACGGCCCACCGGGGCATTATGAGGAGCTTGACGGAGAACATCAGGATTCACTTCGGCCTCATGAGCTATTTTTTTCATAGTTTCAATAAAATAATCCAGAGTCTCTTTAGTTTCGGTTTCTGTCGGTTCAATCATTAAGGCCTCCGGAACATTGAGAGGGAAATAAACAGTCGGCGGATGCAATCCAAAATCAATCAACCGCTTGGCGATATCCAGGGTTCGAACGCCTCGGGCCTTCTGCCTGTTTCCGGAAAAAACTACTTCGTGTAAACAAACCTCGTCATAGGGCAGGTCATAATAATCCTTTAATTCAGTCCGCAGGTAATTGGCATTTAAAACAGCGTTTTCGGCAACCTTTCTTAACCCTTCTCCTCCCAGGCTGAGAATATAGGCATAGGCTTTTATCATCACTAAAAAATTCCCATAGAAGGACCGCACCTTGCCAATGGATTTTGGCAAATCGTAATTAAAATAAAATCTGCTCCCTTTTTTCTCAACGACAGGAAGAGGCCGGTAGGCAAGCAGTTCTTTTTTTACTCCCAGGGGGCCAACGCCCGGCCCGCCGCCGCCGTGGGGTGTGGCAAAAGTTTTATGCAAATTGAGATGGACTAAATCAAAACCCATATCTCCAAAGCGGCTTTTCCCGAGAAGGGCATTTAAATTGGCTCCGTCGCCGTAAAGCAGCCCGCCGGCTTGATGGACAATGGAGGAAATCTCTAATATATTTTTTTCAAACAGCCCCAGGGTGTTGGGATTAGTAAGCATCAAGCAAGCTGTTTCCTCATTCATTACTTTTCCAAGATGCCCGATGTCAATTCCGCCAAATCCATCGGTTTCCACTTCAACGATTTCAAAACCACCCAACCTGGCCGAGGAGGGATTAGTTCCATGGGCGGAATCCGGAATAATAATTTTTTTGCGCTTCTCTCCTTTATCTTTAAAAAAGGCCCGCACTATCAGGATTCCCGTCAGTTCCCCATGAGCCCCGGCGGCCGGCTGCAGGGTAAATCCATCCATGCCGACGATTTCAGATAAACTCTTTTCCAAATTATACATTAAAGTTAAAGCGCCTTGACTTAAGTCCCCGCTTTGGTAAGGATGCAAATGAGTAAATCCGGGAAGATTAGCCAATTCCTCGTTAATCTTCGGATTATATTTCATCGTGCAGGAACCCAGCGGATAAAAATTAGTATCAACAGAAAAGTTAAGTTTGGAAAGCTCGGTATAATGGCGGACCACCTCTGGTTCAGTTAACTCCGGAAGGGGTAGATTCTTTCTCGCCAATCCCGGAGGGATAAGCCCGGATATATCCTTGAGAGGCACATCTAATTCCGGCAAAGAGGCGCCTGTCCGCCCCCTGGCGCCTTTTTCAAAAATTAACTTAGACATATTTCCCCCAAATTATAGGATATCCGATATCCTATAATTTTTGCAGCGATTTTAATACTTCAATCAATTTATCGATTTCTTCTTTGCTTCTTTTTTCGGTCACGGCTAAAAGCATACAGTTTTCAAATTCCCCATTAGGAGATTTTTTTCTAACCGCTAAATCCAACCCGCCGATAATTTTATTCTCTAAAAGCCGACGGTTAATCTTTTCAACCGGATGCGGGCAGCTCAGGACAAACTCCTTAAAGAAAGGTTGTTTAAATTTTAACTTATAACCCGGGATTTCGGTAATCTTTCTGGCGGCGTAATGCGCCTTTTGCAGACAAAGTCCGGCAACCATTTTTAATCCGTTTTTCCCCAATAGGGCTAAATAAATAGTTGCCGCCAGGGCATTTAAGGCATGATTGGTGCAAATGTTAGAGGTTGCCTGCGCCCGGCGAATATGCTGTTCCCGAGTCTGCAGGGTAAGGACATATCCGGTCCTGCCCAGGCTGTCTTCGGTTTGGCCTACCAACCTTCCCGGCATCTTTCTGACAAATGCCAGGTGAGAAGCCATAAATCCCAGGCCCGGCCCGCCAAAATTTAAACCGGAACCCAGGGCCTGGCCTTCCCCGACGACAATATCGGCTCCCCATTCTCCCGGCGGGCGGATCATAGCCAGGGCAATGGGATCAACGGAGACGATATAAAGACTTCCGTTTTGCCTGATGAATGGGGCTATTCTTTCTCCCTCTTCAAAAATTCCAAAAAAGTTCGGCTGAGAAATTATTACCGCGCTGGTATCTTTGTCTAGAGAACTTTTTAAAAAGGCTGAATCAACTCTTCCTTCTTTAAGCGGAATCCGTTTAATGGCTAAATCTGAACCAGATAGATAAGTTTCAAGGACAGAAAGGTATTCGGGATGAATTGCCTGGCTGACTAAAATTGTTTTTCTTTTATTTATCCGCGCTGCCATCAGGGCCGCTTCGGCCAGAGCGCTGGCTCCGTCATAAAGCGAAGCATTAGCCGCTTCCATTCCGGTAAGCAGGGTAATAAAAGTTTGATATTCATAAATGGCCTGGAGAATCCCCTGGCTGGCTTCAGCTTGATAGGGGGTGTAGGCGGTATAAAATTCGGGCCGCCCAATCAGAAACTTAAGAGCCGCGGGAACAAAATGGTCGTAATAACCGCCCCCTAAAAATAAGGGATAATCCAGAGCAGATTTGTTTTGGCCGGCTAAATCTCTTAATTCGTTTACCACCTCGATTTCACTTAAAGGTCGTGCTCTCGGCGTGGCGGATGACTTCAATCTGACCTTCTCAGGAATAGACTGAAAAAGTTCTTCGATAGACCGCAGGCCAATCGCTTCAAGCATCTCTTTTTGCTGTAAGGGCGTATTTCCTGAATAATCCATTTTTCACCTGATAACCTGACAACGGGCAACGTGATAACGATATAACGAGATAACGATTACGCCGTTGCCCCTTCAGATTTAGATTGGTATTCTTCTGCCTCAATTAAATGGTCAAACTCATGGTTATTCGTTTTTGCATCCACCTCTAAAACCAGCAGCCAGCCTTTTCCGTAGGGATCCTGATTAATTAGCTGGGGGTTTTCGGATAGCTCTCGGTTCACCTCGACTACCCGTCCGCTTAAAGGGGCATAGATTTCGGAAACAGATTTAATCGATTCAATAATACCCAGGCTGGAGGACTGTTCTATGTGGGTTTCTAAATCAGGCAGCTCGACAAAAACCACCTCACCAAGCTCCTTCTGGGCAAAATCAGTAATACCCACCCGGGCTATTTCTCCGTCTATCTTTATCCATTCATGTGAGCTGGTATATTTTAATCCCTTTGGCACAATCATTTTTTCCTCCTCGCTGTAAATACCTCTATTAATTCTTCACACTTTCTTCACACTTCGTAAGTGTGATAATCAATGTTTCACCCGCGGCGTAACAAACGGCAGTTTAACAATCTCCGCCGGTATAAGCTTTCCTCTAATCTCGATAAAAATTTCTCCTCCCGCTTGAATAAAATCCTTTAGCACATAGCCCAAACCGATAAAATCACCGCGGGTGGGTGAAAAAGTACCGCTTGTTACCCGGCCAATCTTTCTTTCTCCCACTTTGATTGAATAGCCATGACGGGGAACAGCCTTTTCCTTCATGACGAAGGCAACAAGACTCTGAGAGATTTTATCTTTCTTCTCCGCTAAGGCCGTCTTACCCAGAAAATCCTTATTTAATTTTACCACCCAGGAAAATCCGGCTTCCCAGGGAGTAATCTTTCCGGCCCATTCTTGCCCATAAAGAGGATAACCCATCTCAGTCCGCAGAATATCCCGGGCGCCTAAACCCACTGGCTCCAGGCCAAAAGGCCGGCCGGTTTCCATTAACAGGTCCCAAATCTTTCCTACTTTATCTCTCCCGGCATAAATTTCAAATCCATCTTCACCGGTATAACCGCTTCGGGAGACTAAAACCGTCTCTCCGCCTAAATTAAATTCCCGGCTATAGAGAAACTTAAACTCATCTAAATCCTCATCGACAACCTGCTGAAAAATCTTTTTTGAATTTGGCCCTTGGAGACCGATGAGGGCCAGAGCCTCAGTTAAATTTATCAGTCCGACTTTTTTAGATTTCTGCTCTTGTAAATGATTAAAAATTTTCTCGGTGTTGCTGGCATTAACCACGGACATAAATTTACCCCGCCTTTTTTGCCCGTTAAAAAAATCAGGGGTTAAAAAAGACAGCGATAAATCCCCCAGTTTATAAAGCATAAAGTCATCCAAGACTTCTCCCTGCTCATTTAGAAACAGAGAATATTGCATCTGGCCGCTTTTTAGGATAGAGGCATCGTTGGGTGTCATAAACTGCAAGAAGGAAAGCGCTTCTTCTCCCGAGAGAAGAATTTCTCCCATGTGACTGAGGTCAAAGAGACCGGCCCTTTCTCGCACAGCTTTAACCTCTTCAGTAATACCTCGGTAAGAAAGAGGCATAAGCCAGCCATGGAAGTTAACCATCCTCGCTCCTAAAGCTAAGTGTTCATCGTAAAGCGGGGTTTGCTTCTCTTTTTTTACCATTTTTCCCTGTCGCGAAGAGCAAAAAGTTATCTTTTGCTTTTCTCTGAGCTCCCTGAAGACCCCTTTTTTTCTTCTGCCTTTTCTTCTTTCTTCTCAGAAGATTTTTCTTCTTCTTTCCCTTCGCTTTGCTCAGGACTTCGCTTTTCTTCCTTATCCGTTGGGGATTGCTTTAGTTCATCGACATAATTCATCTGTAAATTGCTTAAAGTAGTCGCCAGGAATTTATCTTCGCGATCGGTCAAGTTCCCTCTGGTTTTTTCCTTAAACATAACTAAAAGGTCGATTGTTGCCTTGGCCCCGTCGAGATTCTTTTCAATCTTACCGCTTAGCGGATTAGCGATTTTCCCCAGATGGAGCATTACCGATTGAGAAAGCATGATGACAAAATTAATAAACTGCTCCTCTAAATATTTTTTATCTTCAGCCATTATCTCCTCCTCCCATTTTAGTTAAGCGAATCGAGTGAGGCAAAACCTTACTCATACCGTTTCTACTTGCTCTTTACACAGTCTATAAGCGGCCCTTGCCGTTTGGAAATGGATATCAACCGTATCCTTTAAATCCAGGGCATAACCACCGGCTAAAACAATAGCCAGGGGAATATTATTCCGGCGGGCTTGAGTTAAAACCAGTTCGTCCCTGGCTAAAAAACCTTCTTTAGTTAAGTTCAGTCCTCCTAACTGGTCTTCGCTGTAGGGATCAGCGCCGGCCAGGTAAAAGATAAAGGACGGCTTAAAATTTTTGATAATTTCCGGAAGATGTTTTTCTAAATGCTTCAGGTATTCCTTATCACCGCATCCATCGGCCAATCCGATATCTAACGAACCGGGTACTTTTATGGCCGGATAATTATTTTCCTGATGGATGGAGAAGGTAAAAACATCTTCATCTTTAGAGAATATGGAAGCGGTGCCATTTCCCTGGTGAAGGTCGCAGTCAACAATTAAAAATTTATTTACTCCGTCATCACGCTTTAGAACCTTTATGGCGATAGCCACATCATTAAAAACACAAAATCCCTCGCCGTGGTCTTGAAAGGCGTGATGAAAACCTCCTCCCAGATGGAGGGCAATTTTTTCACTCAGGGCAGTTTTAGCCGTAAGCACTGTCCCGCCGGCGCAAAGGCGCGAGGCATCCACTAATTCCCGGGAATAGGGTAATTCCAGGGTTAGAATCTCCTGCGGGCTGAGCTTCCCATTCTTTAATTTATCCAGATATTGCGGTGTATGAACCAAAAGTATATCTTTTTCTTCAGCCTCCGGAGAAACTAAAAAATCAGATTCCCTGGCAACCTTTTCTTCAAGCAGTCTCTCTCTTATCAAGGCATATTTTTCTGTCGGGAAGATGTGGCCGCCTAAATCAATTTGGTAATTGAGAGAATAAATTATTTTCATTTATCCAAAGATTTTCTTTCTTTTCTAATGAACTGACAATTTTTCTCTAAAGGGCAGCCCGGACATTCCGGCTTAGTCCGGCAATAATTCTTGGCCAGGGTAACAATCAAAGCGTGAAATTCGTTGAAAAGCCGTACATCCCGGGGAAGATTACTTTCAAAAAAATTTTTCAGTGTCTCGTAGTCGCCGCTTTTATTAATACCCAGCCTTTGACAGAGCCTTTTGGTATAGGCATCGATGACAAAAGATGGTTTCCCTCCGGCATAAAGAAGGATGGAGTCAACCGTCTCCGGCCCCAATCCGTTAATGGCTAAAAGTTCCTCTCTAAGTTCAGGTAACGGCTTAGAAAAAAACTTCCTTAAATTTCCCTGGCAGGATTTTTCTAAATACTGGCTGACTGCTTTGAGCCGCTTAGCCTTCTGCCGATAAAAACCGGTGGGATGCACCAGCTTCTCTAATTTGTTCAAAGAGAGATTAGCAATTTCCCGAAGGGCAAGCACCCTCTTTCTTTTCAGGTTGGTGATTGCTTTCTCAACATTGCCCCAGGCCGTGTTCTGGGTTAAAACCGCTCCGACAATTACCTCAAAAGGAGAAGCCGCCGGCCACCAGAATTGCTCGCCAAATTCCCGATAAAGTTTATGGAAAATCTCGATCAGCTGCAACTTTTCCTTTTCTTCCAGAAGAAAATTAAAAAAAGGGCGAAAGAAACTCCTAAAATATCCACCAGAATATCCCAGATAGAAAAAAACCGGCTGGGGACAAAACTCTGGTGCAACTCATCAGTAAGAGCGTAAAATCCGCCGAATGATAGGGAATATATAAAATTTTTAAAGCCATCCGCGAACGAATTGTCGAAAGCCCGAAAAACAAGCAGGCCCAAAATTATATATTCGAAAAAATGGCCGAAATAACTTGACACGGTATCCAGTAATTGCACCGGAAATGCCTCTGCCTGTAAACTGGATACGTAAAAGATAAACCCGAGCCAAATCAGAAGTGGCAACCAGAACTTAAAAAATTTCATCTTCTTATTCGATTTAAGCGGTTATTGGAAGAGAACGAGGGAGTGGATAAAAATTAGCTGAACTGGGAGGAATCAGTTTTTTTCTGAGCGGCCGAAGCATTCCCTTTTTGAGGCTCGTCATTAAACTCCAAATTCAAATTCGAGTCTTTATCTTCTCGATTTCCCTGGTTTCCCACCACACAGTTACCTTCAAAAACCACACCTTCAGCGATAACCACCCGGGAGGCTTTAATATCACCGAGAAGCTGGGCATTGCTAAGCAATTCTACCTTTTCGTTAGCAGTAACATTACCATCAACCTCTCCGGCTATAGTAATGTTTTCGGCAACAATATCTCCTTTTATCCCAGCTTTTTCCCCGATAAAAAGGTCTTTTTCAGCAAAGATATCCCCTTTAACTTCACCGTCGATGCGAATATCACCCTTGACCTCGAGACTACCTTCAATCCTTAAGCCCGGGCCAAGATATGAATCAAGCCGACCTTCCATCTCTTCTCTTTTCGATTTCAATCTATTAAAAATCATTTTTGCGCACCCGCCTCATTTCAGTTTAACCAGAATATATTTTATCGGGTCTACCTTTTTCCCTTTATAATGAACCTCGTAATGAAGGTGAGGGCCGGTGCTATAACCGGTATTTCCCAGGGTGCCAATAACCTGCCCTTTTTTAACCAGGGTTCCCCAGCGAACTTTTATCCGGTCAAGGTGGGCATAGGCAGTTTTAAAATCGTACCCGTGGTCAATGATGACCTTATTACCATATCCGCCCTGCCAGCCGACAAAGATTACCCTTCCAGACGCTGTTGCCCTAACCGAGGTCCCCCGGCGGGCCACCAGGTCTAATCCTTCGTGAAACTCCCGGCGCGGCCGCCGCCTCCAGCCGTATGGGGAGGAAATATAAGCGCCATTAACCGGACAGATAGATGGGGTACAGGCAAAAAGTTCTTCTTTTCCTTCAAGAGCCTCTATTAATTCCCGGTAGGCCTGCTTTTCTAAATAAATATCCTCTTTGAGCTCCTCAATATTTCTCGCCCCGCTTTCGGGAATTTTGGTTTGCTCTAAGAGATAATATTGTTCGGAAGGCCAGTATAATCCCGGTCCACCCTGTCCGCCGGCATCTTCTATCAAGACCTCGTCTTTGCCGATACCGGTCAAGGTTTTCACCTTGCGGCCGAAATTCTTGAGTTCATCTAAGTTCTGATTTATCTCCTGGATTTGTCTATCCTGCTCAATTTTAACTTTTTCTATTCGCCTGAGCTGCCCTTTCAGGCTCGCTCTTTGCTTTGTTCCGAGAAAATAAAGAACGGATCCAATCAAACCCGCTCCAAAAAAGACCAGGATAATATAAACGGTAAGATGATGCAGTCGGAAGGTATAAGGGGGCTTTCCGTGATGGGGAATAACCATCAAGGTAAAGAATTTACTCTTTTTCAATCACAAACCCTCTTAGTTGAGTTGATTAACCCCGCCAAATAGTAAAATTCTGACGGGGTTCGGTAGGGTAGATATATAACATATATATAAAAATCAGTCAAGTATTAAATAATGCTCAATTCGGCAGGGGTTTTAAGACCTGGTCCCAATTTTTAGCCATCTGCTTTGGCCCTTTGAATTTATCTTTCGTCTATCGCCTTGTAAATGCCGTAAAGGGTAGCGGCGCTAACTGCCGTTTTAATCAGGGCACAGCCGGAATTGAAAAACAAAAATGAGCTTAAAAGCGCTAAATAGACAATTTTTTTAAACATAAACAATTTCCATATAACAATATTAGCGGCCTATGCCATCCGCCAGAACGGCTGGACGCAAGCTAAAAAATATTACACAATTTTAAAATCCCCCAAAGGATAAGAAAGGGGCCGAGAATTTTTAACAGCTTGCCAAATTTTTTATGCCACAATTCAAATTTTTCAGGGTCTTTGGGTTTTTTGGGAATAATGCGGTAAGCTAAAAGAGTCAAGTAAAGTCCCCCTAAAATAGTAATCAATTCTATCCAGTTCATTTTACTCCTCCTTTCAGGGTTTATTTGCCCACCAGGCCATTATCGCGATAATCGCCATACCGATTACCAGGCTGAATATCACGGAAATTACAAGTGTGCTGTCAACATATCCTTTTTGGCTATAATATTTGAAGGCGTAAATCCCAACACCTATACATACCGCAAGGATTGAGATAATTATTTTCCCCCGGGTGAACAATTTTACTTTTTCCGGCTTCTTATCCATCGCTTAATTGTATCACATTTCTCCGCCCATCGTAACAAAAAAAACTTGCACCTCGGAGGTGCAAGTTTTTGTATCAG
>CAZDME010000006.1:0-35111 GCA_964506785.1 uncultured bacterium
GTCCTTGAAGGAGGCTTTCAGAGCCAGGGGCGTTCCGTCCTTGTCCACCGGGCAGGGGGTGGAGCCGGTGGTGTCTATGCCGATCCCGGCGACCGATTTACCCGCTCCCGCAGGCAGCTGGGCCAGCGCCCCTTTTACAGCCTCCGCCATGGAATCGATGTAGTCCTGCGGGTGCTGCCGGAACCGATTCTTGGCCGGGTCGCAGTACTGACCCTTGAGCCAGCGTTTGTAATAGGCCACCTGGTTGGCCTCTTCTTTTCCGTCCTTAACATTGACGACGACCGCCCGCACCGAGTGGGTTCCAAAATCTAAACCAAGGATGTACTGTTCTGCCATAATTGCCCCTTCCTCCGTGGCCGTATCGTGCTTCAGCCGTGCCCGGATCTATCCATGATGGTAGTACACATCTAAAAGCATCTCCGTAAATTCACTGATGTTTTTTCGGCCGATTCTTGAAAGAGTATCGATTACCTTCTTCAAATATTCATTTATTTGCTCATCTCTATTTCTCATTTTTTCTCGTCCTCATAGATTAATTTTGAGCCCTCTTTTTCGAATTTAAACTCTAACCTCCTTAAAAAGGACATTTCGCTCTCTAATTTTTTGTGGTTTTTCTTATCGCAATAGAAAAGCAAAAAACCTCCTCCGCCCGCGCCTAACAGTTTCCCGCCGACGGCTCCGCTGGCTATGGCCCTATAGTACAGATTGTCTATCTTGGGGTTGGTTATCTTAGAAGCCAGTTCCTGTTTCAAGACCCAGTTCTTATGCAGTATTTCACCGAAGGTATTTAGGTCCCCCCGCGATAAAACATCCCGTGCTTTCCAGACTAAATCCACCATTTTTTTTAAAATATCGGACTTTTTTTTAGACTGGACGTTTTCTTTCTGCTCCGCCAGGATTGAGGAAGCTTTCCTCTGGTCCCCGATATAAAACATGAATAAGTTATTCTCCAGGGTTTTAAATACCTCGTCTTCCAGCTGCAATGGCTCGACCATTACCGCCATACCCGGCGGATTGAATCTGATGACATTCAACCCCCCAAAGGCGGCTGCGTACTGGTCCTGCTTGCCGATTGGCTCTTTTAAGGTATCAATTTCAATATCGCAGGCTTCTTCCGCTAACTGCTGCTTGCTAACCGGCATTCTGAATTCCCGGTATAAAGTATGGAGCATCCCCACCGTAAAGGATGAAGATGAGCCTAATCCGGTGCTGGCCGGGATATCGGCGTTTGAACTTACTTCCAGGGCCCCTTTTACTTTAAATTTTTTAAGGATTTCTTTTACGATAGGGTGTTTTAATTCATTAACATCGGAGACAGTTTCGGTATGTGAGTATTTCACCCTGACCTTATCTTCATCGAAGAAATAATGCGAAGAAATATAAACGAATTTATCTATCGTCGTGCTTAAAACGGCCCCGGGGAAGTGCTGGTAGAATTCCTTTAAATCCGAGCCGCCGCCGACGAAACTAACCCTGAACGGGGTTTTGGTAATTATCATTTTCCCTTTCCCCTTTTTATAATCATATCGGCAAATCTTTTTTCTTTCTTTACCAAATTATACTCGTCTTTCTTCCGTGTTTCAATCAACCTATTTATCTCGTTTTTATTTAGCCCTTTCCATTTATAAAAGCTGGAAATCCTCTTTGCTAATAATCCGGAATCAATCTCGCAGAATATTTTTAAGTCTGCTTTCTCCCTTAAATTTTTGGCTCCCAGGGCAATTACCCCTTTTATGATAATTATCGCGGCGCTGCCCATTTTATATCTTATTTTACTTCCGCTTGTCCCGCGGCTTAACGCATCATATCTATTTATGGCAATTTCCCTTTTCTTGAAAAATTTTTCCAGGTCATCATTAATCCTCTCCATTTGAAACCGGTCGTAGACGTTATGTTCCTTCCTCCTTTTTTCTTTTGGAAGGAGCCAATTGTCCAAATTTATGATTAATGCCTTTTTCTTTAGCTCCCGGAATTTTTGGGCGAGATAATTTGCCAGAATTGTTTTCCCGGAGCGGGTATTTCCTCCGATAATGATTATAAACGGTTTTTTTGCCTTGGATTTCAAAACCTTGGTTTTTATTTTTTCGAAATATTTTTTATAGGGTTCGTCAATAATAAAATCAACTGCCTCAGGTAAATTCTCGAAAAAATAATCGGGTTTTATTTCGATATTCTTGCCTCCCTTGCCGCTTCTAAGGGCTATCGGCGTCACTCCCGCCTTCTTAGCGCATAGAATATCTCTAAAGGAATCCCCGATAAAAAAGGAATGTTTTAAATCGATATTAAAATCTTTCTCTGCTTCTTTGACCATGCCGATTTCCGGCTTTCGGCAGCTGCATTTGATTTTAAAGGCGGGGTTTTCGCCGGGGTGGCCTTTATCCGGATGATGGGGGCAGTAATAAATTGAATCTAATTTAGCTTTTTCTCCCCCTAACAGGGTTTCCATCTTTTTATGGATATTTTCAAGCCCTTCGATTGTGCACAAACCTCTGGCAACGACCGGCTGGTTGGTAACGACCACCGCCAAGAATTCCGAATCGTTTATTTTTTTTATCGCTTTACCCGTCCCGGGAAGAAATCTGAAATCTTTGATTTTGTGAAGTAAATCAACCTCTTCGTTGATTACCCCGTCTCTGTCCAAAAAGATTGCCTTCCTCTTCTCTTCGTTGTTGAATCTTTCGATTTTGCCGCTTGAATAGTCTTTTTTAACCTCTTTCAATCTTTCCGGGGTGCCCGCGTCCTTCAGGTATTCGGCGGTATTATAGCCGTATATTTTCTTCCCGCCTGTTAATCCGGGGAATATATCTTTACCGAAATCCGCCTTTTCCCCTCTTTTGATATATTTAAAGATTCCCGGCGATAGAAGGTATACCCCGGCATTAACCAGGTTGCTGAAATATTTATTGGCCTGATGAGGTTTTGGGTGAAAGGCGGTAATTCTCTTGTTTTTATCGATTTCAACCAGGTCGCTGTCGTTAGGGTGGTCGTTTGGGTGTATCACCAGTGTTCCCAGGGCATTTTTTCTTTTATGGAATTTGACGAGTCTTTCTAAATTCATATTCACCATCACATCGCCGTAAAAAACAATAAAATCCTCCCTTAATTTATTTTCGATTTCTTTAATTCCCCCGGTCGTTCCTAAAGGTTCATTTTCCGAGAAATAACTGATTTTAACACCCGGATTACTTCCGTCTTTGAAATATTTCTCGATTACCTTCGATAAATGTCCGGTTAAAATTATAATATCTTTTATGTTATACCTCCGCAATAATCTAATCTGGTGTTCTAATATCGGCATGCCCCCTATTTTTATCATCGGCTTGGGGATTTTCTTGGTTAAATCCCCCAGTCTCACTCCCTTGCCTCCGGCCAGGATTACCGCTTTCATCATTTAATTCCTCTTTTTTTAAGTTCCGCATCCACCGCCAGCTCAACCGCTTTATCGGAAGTTATTTTTACTTTCCAGCCTAAGCCGTGTATTTTTGAAAGATCGTAATTGAACCTGGGCACATCGCCAATCCAGCCCCGTTCTCCACCGGTATATTTAAATTTGACCCCTTCCAGCCCCATTTTCTCCGCCACGATTTCGGCGATTTTTGTTGCCGTGGTGGCGCTGTCTACACCCAGGTTGAAATAATTTATTTTCTCATTCGAATTTTTCCAGGCAAAAATCATTCCTTCAACCAGGTCTTTAACATAAAGGTACGGTTTTTCCTGCCGGCCGTCTCCTAAAATGACTAATTCCCGGGGATTGGCAATTAGTTTTTCGATAAAATCGTACATTGCCCCGTGAGTGGCCCTTTCCCCGGCCACGTTAGGAAATCTAAAAATCCAGGCCTGAATATCGCAGTTGGTGCTAAAGGCAGAGATATAAGCCTCAGAGGCCAGCTTTGCCGCTCCATAAAAAGAAATCGGAAATAAGGGGCCGGTATCCTCATTCAGTTTTTTAGACAATTCTCCATATATGGCCGAACTTGAGGCAAAAATTATCTGCTTGACATTATTTTCTTTCATGCGCTCAAGAATATTGAAGGTAGTCATAAATGTTCGCTCTAAATCGACATGTAGATTTTCTGCCCCTTTCTGGATATCCGAATCGGCCGCTAAATGAAAAACACAGTTAAATTTATACTTTTTAAAAATCCCGTCTATTTTCTCTCTCCGGAGAATATTTTCTTTAATAAAAGTAAAACGGGGATTCGCCTTGAGGTGGGCGATATTTTCCTCCCGCCCCAGGCTTAAATCGTCAATACAGACAACCTTATCGGTTTCTTTGATTAAGCCGTCTATCAGGTGGCTGCCGATAAAACCGGCCCCGCCGGTTACCAGAATATTCATTATGCGCCTCTATAATAGTTTCGGGTCGATTTTAAGATTGAAGCGGTATTTAAAAATACATCTTAAATAGGCCTTGCCGCTCCGCCATTTATGCAGGGTTACCTCTCCTATCCGCATTCTATAGGGAATTTCTATTTCTTTATGCTTGAATCCCTCCAAGTTACTTCTGATAATAACCTCGCATGGAAAGGAATAGTTATTTTCCCAAACTATCTTTTCATTAACTTCCCGCTTCATACAGAACATCCCGGTCGAAACATCATGCACGTTGACTTTATAAAGAAGCCGGACTAAAAAGGCAAAAGACCTGTTGGCCATTTTATTGAAAAAAGGCATCTCTTCCTTTAAGTTTTTGCTAAATCGGTTGCCTGAAATTATATCATTTCCTTGGGCGATTAATTCGAGAAGGCGTGGGATATATTCCATGGGGTAGGTGTTATCGCAGTCTGCGGTAATGATAATATCTCCTTTTGCCGCGTTTATCGCCGTTCTCAAGGCAATGCCGTGGCCTTGCGGCTTCTGGCGGATAACCCGCGCCCCCATTTCTTCGGCGATATCCGCCGTTCGGTCTTTACTGCTGTCAACCAGGACTATTTCCGTATCGTAGTTTTCCGTATGCCTTCGGATTTCTTCTATCATCTTTGTAATTACTTTTTCCTCGTTGAAGCTGGGCATGGCGACCGTTAGTTTAATTTTATTATTCATCCTTTACCTACCCCGTTTAACTTTCCCGCCAGTTTAAAGCTGTGGTCGATGATTTTGTCCATATTCAAGTATTCGAACTCGGCAAACCGGCCGCAGCAATCAATTCCCTCACCCAAAAGATAATTTAAGACCCTATCGGCATTTTTTCTGTGGTTCAAGTCGTAAATAACATAGGCATATTGGAATTTTTTTAGATCGACATCCGTTATCTCGTTTTTATCTACCAACTTTAATTCATCCAGGGCGGTAATGACCTTATCTTTGATTTTATCTTCTTTTAAGCCGGCCAGGTAGCTATTAGGGCGGTAGGTAATTTCCGCCATAATGGTTGCCCCTCCTTTATCCAAAGAGTATTTTTCTCCCAAAAAATTGATTTTTGAAAGACGGTGGAAGATAATATTCTTATCGGCAAAATTTATGGCAAAATTCCTGCCAATCTTATCTTTTTTTGCCTGAAGGCAGACGATATAAATGGAATTATACTTGAGTTCCCCCAAGGCCCTTAAAATCTCCTCGGGGGCTTGAAGATATTCAAACAGCTCATGAAGGGGCATACAATTAAGCAAACGCCCGGCCGAGAATTTCCCTTTATCGGTTTCAATCTCCCATGTTTTATCTTTTCTTCGGATTTGTTTGATATTTACCGCCGTCATAACTTTAGACTTTTTAACAATTCCCTTGGCGAAACCGTTAACGAGCTCTTGTATTCCGCCCGTTTTCGGATAATGAAAATATAATTGATGAAGGTATCCTTCTGTCTGAATTCCCCGGGCAGATTTTATTACATCTTCTCGGGGCGGCTTGGGAATTCTTTCAACCATCTGGGTATCCATATATGAGGGGTCGAACTTCCATATTTTGGCATTATGCGGCGCTAAATAAAGCCTGGTAATCCCTTCGCCGAAAGTTTTCAAAAAAAACTGAAGCATGTTTTTTGCTTCATAATTTTCGTAGGGATTATTTAAAAATTCTTTGAGGCAGTAATCCCTCTCGTCTTTATCTAGCGAGGCCAGGTCATTTTCGAAAGGGTATTTGACCAGTTTTCCCTTATGATATATCTTATTGGATCTTTTAATTTTGTTAGAATCGATGACCGAAAGGCAGGCCTCGAGTTGTTTCTTATCCTTTGAAAAAAGGATATGCGGGCCGATATCATGGTATATGCCGTTAAAGTCGAAACTCCGGCATAAACCGCCGATTTGGACTTCTTTTTCTAAAATCGTTGTTTCTCTATTTAGAAAATACGCAAGCGTTACACCGCTCAACCCGCCGCCTAAAATTACGGTTTTCATTTAAATGATTTCTTCCCCAAAATTAAAATTCCCGTTACCCCCCTATGCGGTCCTGATAAAAAAATTTTAAGTGGTAGCGCGTACGGGATTCGAACCCGTTACCTCCGCCTTGAGAGGGCGGCGTCTTAACCAAATCGACCAACGCGCCATTGGCTGCCTGAACTTGAAGCTGGAGGAACCACCTCCCTCGACTACGCTCGGGACAAGCAGCCTCACGTAATTCATCTACTTATGAGGCTGACCATACACCATTACAAACACGGCTTTATCGATTTAGGCAACCTAAACTAATCCGGCATCCTATAATAGTCGTTTCTGCTGTCTTAAAACCGTGTCCCAAAATGTCCTATAACCATGTCCTATAATGTCCTATATTTGGGACACGGTTGACGATAATACGTAGTAAGCACTTTTGAGCTCACCTCTCCTTAGAAGGATCCCTTTTTCGACTAACGAGGTCAAATCTCTGGTAGCAGTCCGGCGAATGCTCCCGCACAGCCTTTGGCACTGTTCGTTGTTAATCTGTTCGTTAACAAAAAGATATCTAATAATCTTTTCCTGTCTTAAATTTAGATTGTATTGTGATAGCTCCTTAATAATTTTCTCCGAGCCAATTATCTTTTTACCTTTTTCGTTAATTTCTTCCATCTGCGACCGCAGGCCTTCAACGAAATAGCTAAACCAAGCTGTCATGTCCATATTGTTGTTTCGTACGGTTTGAATTGCCTGATAGTACAAAGGTCTATCCTTATCATAATACTCCGAGATGGTAAAAAGCCGTTTAAAATCATAACCGGTCTTATAGAGAATAAGAGTTGATAGAATACGGGCAGTTCTGCCGTTTCCATCAATAAAAGGATGAATATGCACAAATTGAAACTGAGCGATACCGGCCACAAGGATAGGCGATACCTCTTCGGCCTTATTTATCCATTCTACGAACTCCCGCATAAGATGCGGAACATCTAAAGGCCCGGGCGGAGTATAAATAACCTCGCGTGTCCGGGAATTAACTACATAGTTTTGAATTTTGCGGTAATTGCCCGGGTCCGCTTTTTCTCCGCGCACACCCTTAACAAGAATTTTATGCAGTTCTCGTATAACGCCCTCTGAAATCGGATCCTCCTTGCCGAGATACTTTGAGATAAAATCCATTGCTTTCTTATAATTCAAAAGTTCTTTTTCATCATCCCGGTTAACACCCTTAACTTTTTTCCCCTCTAATATATCTTTAGCCTGCTTAAGGCTCAAAGCTGTGCCTTCGATATGCGTGGAATGATGCGATTCAAGGATAAGCGCTTTTTTCTGCAAATCAGTAAGCCAGTCATCCTTAAGTTTTATCGCATCCAAGAACCCCCGCACCCGCTCTATCTCAACGAGCGCCTTGTTGATCCTTGGAGTTATCGTATATTTTGGATTAAATGGCATAATAGTGCCTCGCCAAATGACAACCTATACATTTTGGCTTATTGTTTAAGAAAGACCTCTCATCTTTCTTCGATGCCCGGTTGTGATGAATTGCAGTAGAATTGCTAATTCGAATTAATATATTCGTAATATTTTTTTATAATCGGCCTTTAGCAAATACCTTGTTTTTATCTGGATACCAAACAGTTACGATAACCAATTTATCAAATCCTGTTTGCATTTTATATGCCTTAGCGAGGTAGAGAGCGATTGATTCGACATTCTCTTTTGTTGTATATTTATCTGAAGTTAATCTTACCCATATTTGCCAATCACTACCTTCTGGATATTCGAAATAAGTAACCGCTGTGTTATTTAAGGCCCATGATTTAAAGTTTTCTTTTGCTTGTTCATTAAAACTTCCGTATCTCACCTTGTCTGCGCCCTTTGCCCGAACTGAAGTTTTCTTGCCGGAAGTATCTTCTTTGATTATATCCCCCATAGTCACATACTGACTAATCCACCCGTTTCTACCTTTATAATTGACTTCATACCAAGTAACGACAAGCATCCCGCTTCGGATTTCTTTTTTTGCTTTGATTTCGATTTTTGTCCCCGCTGGTATTTTGCCAAGTGAGCTCTTTCCATTTGGTACTTCACGCAATGTTGCCGGAGCTGTTTTATCAATAACAACAAATTCTTTTATTTCCGCATGCCCATTCTTGATAGCGACAAACACAAAGAGTGTTAAAATCGAAATAGTAAACAAATTCTTTCTGAACATTTTTCCTAACAATAAATATGTCCCTCTTATTAGTGCTAAAAAAGGGTATCCCGTAACCGCTGCTTTTTGTTCGCCTGAGCCTGGCTGCCGGCAGACAGGCGTCAAGGTTGGCTCTTTTTCTTTTTGAACAATAGAGCAATAGAACATTAGACCGCAATTGAGCATAGGTTCTATTTTTCTATTTTCTATTGCTCAATTGCTCCGCCAATTTTAAGTCCAGACTTAAAATTGGCTGCCTGGCTAGGGTTCGAACCTAGAATCTCCTGATCCAGAGTCAGGCGTGTTGCCAGCTACACCACCAGGCAATTTTCGGAAAACAGAATACAGAATACAGAAAAACAAAAAAATCATCTATCTGATTTCTGTCTTCTGACTTCGGTCTTCTATAATTACTGCTTCAGTCTCTTTATACATTTCTCCCGGCCCAGTATCGCCATCGTCTCGAACAAACCGGGGCTGACCGCTCTTCCTGTCAGGGCCACCCGGACAGGGTGAATTAAATCCCCGCTTTTTAAATTTAATTCTTTGGCTAAACCGCGGCAGGTCTTTTCTATTTCTTCCTCTTCGAAGCTCTCAAGCTTTTCCAGCTTTTCTCCCAGCAGTTTGAAGGCTTCGGGGATATACTCCCTTTTTAAAAACTTTTCCCGGACTTCCGGGTCAATCTTTATATCGTCTAAAAAGAAAAAATCCGCCTGTTCTTTCAATTGGCCGATATATTTAATCCTGGTTCTAAATAAGTTAAGCACCTTTTTCAGCCAGTTTAAATCTATTTTCTTATCGACAAAACCAATAGATTTCAAATATTTTGCCGCCGTATCAACTGCCTTATCCAGGTTTATTTCCGCAAAATAGCTTCCATTCATCCAGTTAAGTTTGTCTAAATCGAAAATTGCCCCTTTTTTCCCCACCGCTTCCAGAGAAAACAGCTCTATTATCTCCTCAACCTTCATTTTTTCCCGGTTATCCTTGGGCGACCAGCCGAGCAGAGCCAAATAGTTAAGCACCGCTTCCGGTAAATAACCTTCCTTTTGATAATAATCCAAAGCTGTCGCTCCGTGCCGCTTGCTCAGACGGCTGCCGTCCGGCCCCAGAATTAAAGGCAGATGGGCAAATTGCGGCACTGGTAGGCCCAGGGCTTCATAAAGAGCGATTTGCTTGGGGGTGTTGGAGATATGGTCATCGCCTCGGATAACATGGGTAATTGAGAGAAGGGCATCATCGATAACACAGGCTAAATTATAGGTCGGTGTCTGGTCGCCCCGGAGAATGACAAAATTACCCAATTCTTGATTATCTATTTTAATCATCCCATGGACCAAGTCGTTAAATTTGGTCATTCCTTCCGGCATCAGAAATTCGATAGCCTCACCCTTTTCTTTTCCGGGAATCCTCCGGGCTTTTCCTTCGTCAACCAGCCTCTGGGCAAATTCGCGGTGCTTATCGATAAATTTACTCTGGTAGATTGGTCCCTCGTCCCAGCTCAAACCTAACCATTTAAGCCCGTCGATAATCGAAGCTAACGCCTCAGGCTGGGTTCGTTCCCGGTCAGTATCTTCTATTCGCAGGAGAAAACTGCCTTTGTAATGCCTGGCAAACAGCCAATTAAATAAAGCGGTGCGGGCTCCTCCGATATGGAGGTATCCGGTCGGGCTGGGAGCAAAACGCACCTTTATCTTTTCAGTCATAGTTAACCTTTTGTCCAATCCAGTCCCTGTTGGAGCGCCTCTAAATTAAGCGCCAAAAGTTTTTCTTTCTTTCCGCTCAAAACCGCTTTCAGGGCTTTTTTGACCGCTTCCAGGGAAATTATTTTATTTTTGCCTAAGAACGCGCCCAGAGCGACTAAGTTGGCAATGCGAATTTCGCCGATTTTCCGGGCGATTTCCGTCGCCGGGACCCAAACCGCTTTTATTCCCTCCGGCAGGGAGACCTTTTTCGCTAAGGAGGAATTTATAACCGCTAAACTCTCTTTTTTCATCCGCGGCACGAATTTTTTCACTGAGGGTTCATTTAAAAAAATGGCCGAGTCGGACTCTTTAAATATTGGCGAGGCGATTTCCTCGCCGGATATAACCACCAGGCAATGAGCCGTACCCCCTCTCATTTCCGCTCCATAAGAAGGGAAATAAGTGGTAGCTTTATTTTCTTCTAAAGCCGCCTGGCACAAAACCTTACCGGTAAATAAAACCCCTTGTCCGCCAAAGCCGGCGATAACTATTTTCTCCGTTTTTTTCATTTGGTCCATTCCCAGTTACGCCACTTTTAATCTCTTTCCGGATTATAAAGATGCTCTTTTCTTCATCCTGTTAATTTTATCTTTTCATTCCCCCGGTTAATCGGTATCTTTGATAACCCCCAGGGGAAATGTTTTTGCCATTTCTTTTTCAATCCATTCAACTGATGCTTGGGGCGATAGGCCCCAGTTGGTCGGGCAGGGCGAAAGTATTTCCACCAGGCTAAAGCCCTTATTCTCGATTTGATTTTCTATCGCTTTTTTTATCGCTTTTTTTGCCTTTAAAATCGACGCCGGATTATGGACCGATTCCCGGCTTAAAAAAACCACCCCATCCAGGACCTTCAGCATTTCCGTAACCTTCAAAGGATAACCTTCCCTTTTTTTATCTCTTCCGATGGGGGAAGTGGTGGTTTTTTGTCCTAAAATTGTCGTCGGGGCCATCTGCCCGCCGGTCATCCCGTAAACGGCGTTATTAACAAAGAAGACGCTGATATTTTCTCCCCGGTTAGCCGCATGGATTATTTCCGCCGTGCCGATGGCAGCCAAATCCCCGTCTCCCTGGTAAGTAAAAACAATATTGTCCGGAAGCGCCCGTTTTATTCCCGTGGCCACCGCCGGCGTCCGTCCATGAGCCGCTTCGGTGACATCGAAATTAAAATAATCGTAAGCTAAAACGGCGCAGCCTACCGGGGCGACACCGATAGTCTTCTCGCGGACATCCAATTCATCGATTGCTTCGGCGATAAGGCGATGGACGATTCCATGCCCGCATCCCGGACAATAATGGGTCGGTTTCTCGGTTAAACTTTTGGGCCGGCTAAAGATTTTTTTCATCTACAATTACTGCCTTTGATAATTTAATCATTCTACCATTGTTTTATGATGTTATAAATTTCATCCGGAGTGAAATAGGCGCCGCCTAATTTTCCCGAAAATTCTACCGGGCATCTTCCTTCTACGGCCAGGCGGACATCTTCCAGCATCTGTCCGGCGCTCATTTCCAGGGTCAAAATCTTTTTTAATCCCTTTGATAATTCTCCGAGGCGCTTTTCAGGGAAAGGCCAGAGACTGATAGGTCTGAATAGACCCGCGGCTATTCCTTCTTTCCTGGCTCTGGTTATCGCTTCCTTGGCTGCCCGGGCAACCGTGCCATAAGCGGCAATTAAAAACTCTGCATTTTTTGTCTGGATTTCCTCCCAGCGCCGTTCCTTATTTTTTATTTTTTGGTATTTTTCCTGTAGTTTCAGATTATGCCTTTCTAAATTACCTTCCCCCAGGCGCAGGGATAAAATGCGCCGCGGCTCTCTTCCCTTACACCCTCTTAAAACCCAATCCTCTTTTTTGCTATGAACCCGGTCTCCTGGGCTATGAGCCAATTCTACCGCCTCCCTCATCTGGGCTAAAATTCCGTCTCCTAAAATTATCACCGGAGTGCGGTATTTATCGGCTAAATCAAAGGCATCCATCGTCAAATTAAAGGCTTCCTGAAGAGAAGCCGGTGCCAGCACTATCGAGTGATAATCACCGTGTCCCCCTCCCTTGGTTGCCTGGAAATAATCGGCCTGGCTGCCCGATATATTGCCCAATCCCGGCCCGCCCCGCATCAAATTTACAATAACCGCCGGTAACTCGGCTCCGGCCATATAAGAAATTCCTTCCTGCTTAAGGCTTATCCCCGGGCTGGAAGAAGAAGTCATCGCCCTTTCTCCGGTTAAAGACGAGCCAAAGACCATATTAATGGCCGCCAATTCGCTTTCTGATTGAATAAAGGTGCCGCCTACCTCTATCATCCGTTTGGCCATATGCGCCGTTAATTCATTCTGCGGCGTAATCGGATAGCCATAATAGAAACGGCAGCCGGCCTGGATGGCCGCTTCGCCGATAGCCTCGTTTCCGCTCATTAATATTTTTTTATTCATCTTTCAAAATCTCTATAGCCGCTTCCGGGCAGATTAAGGCGCACTGCTGGCAGGCCAGGCACTCCTCCATCTTTTCAACCTTGACCGCATAATAGCCTTTGCGGTTAAGCTGGCCGCTTGTTTTGATTAAATGCCGGGGGCAAACCGCAATACATAAATTACAGCCCTTGCAGCGTTCGGTATCGATAATAATTTTAGGCATAGCTTGAATGTCCCCGTTCTCCCCAGCAAAGTTTCTCGCGTAAAACCTGATAATAATTTCTCCGGGGCGAAACGATTAATTTCAATTTAGCCGGCGCTTTTTTAATGGACACCGTCTCATCGACGGAAAGATTAACCACTACCTGCCCGTCCATAGTGGCGCAAACATCGCGGGTCCGCGTTACCGGTTTAGTTTTTACTTGGACTTCTTTATTGGCCGGAATAATCAAAGGCCGGTTGGCTAAAGTATGCGGGCAAATCGGGGTTAATATAATTCCCTCCAGGCTTGCCTCCATAATTGGCCCGCCGGCAGACAGCGAATGGCCGGTTGAGCCGGTTGGAGTAGAGACAATCAGCCCGTCGGCCTGGTAAGTAGTTACATAGTTACGGTCGATAAAAATTTCTAAATGCAAAAGGCGGGCGATACTCCTTTTGGCTAAAACCAATTCATTTAGGACTATGAATTTGGTTTCCTTCCGGCCCTTTTTTGCTATTTTGACCTCGAGCCGCATCCTTTCTTCTGTCTTAAAGTTCCCGGCCAATATTTTTGTAAGCTCCTTATAAATCTCCGAATAGCCTATCTCCGTAATGAATCCTAACCCTCCCAGGTTAACCCCCAGGATGGGCACTCTATCGATATTTTTAACCCGGCCAACTCTAAGGAGTGTCCCGTCTCCTCCCAGAGAAATCAATAAATCCGCCTGGCTGGCTATTTTTTGGATAGATAACGGACGGTTTTTCCCTTTAATCCCCGCGGCTGATTCTTCGTCTAATATTACCGTTTTTCCCTTTTTTACTAACCACCGGGAAAGTTCCTTGACTATTGATTTCGCGTTTTTCTTCTTCAAATTCGCCACAATTCCGATTTTTTTCATCTCTTCCCCTCTTTAAAATCAAATTTTTTAGGAAATAGCAGCTCGTGATAAATTTCCTTCCCTTCTTCTTTTAGAACTTTACCGAATTCAAAAAATAAAGGGAACCATTCCTCCCAGCGGTTTTCTTCCGCCTCTTTTAAGTAATCTTCCTCGGCTTTATCCGTTGTCCCTTCAGAAAAAAAAGTCCGTTCGATTTCCTTCAAATCCACCTCTTTCTCGGGACTGGGGCTTTTCATATATAACGACTCCAGGGCTTCCTTTGCTTTCTCCCTGGTGGAGTAACTCGCCTCATAAAATTTTTCTTCGGGATAGGCTGTTCCTTTGGGCGTTAAATCTTCCTCTTCCGCCCGGCTCAAACTGGAGATTGCAAAAAGCGCAATTAAAAGCAAGCAAAAACAGGGTAAATAAATTGCGATAGTTTCTTTTCTTTTTATCCTTTTTTCATTACTCATTTCACATTACACTTTACACAATTCTATCACACATTACACAATTCCTATGGAATCTCTCTTTTTCTCTTTTTCTCTTTTTCTCTTTTATCTTTTCTTTTATCTTTTGCCAAGAGCCATGAGCCATGAACCATCAGCCACTTTTCCATTACACATAGCACATCACACATAAAACATTACACAATTTTATCACACATCGCTTTAAATTTTTTAACGATACCCTCCGCCGATAACCCGTATAACTCTAAAAGCTCCCCTCTTCTCCCTGCTTCGATAAATTTATCGGGAATCGCCAACTGGCTTACTTTGACATCTTCTGCTTTCCGCTCTGCTAACAATTTCAAGATGGCGCTGCCTAATCCGCCGATCAGGCTATGTTCCTCAACCACCAGGACCTTTTTATTTCTCTCTATCGCCTCGATAATTAAGGATTCATCCAGCGGTTTAACAAACCGGGCGTTAATTACCTCGATTTCTATCCCCTCCCGGCTGAGGCTTTTTCCTGCTTTTAAAGCGGGATAAACCATGCTTCCTATCGCTATAATCAGGCCGTCTTTGCCATTTTTCAATATCTCGCCTTTTCCGAGCGGAACCGCTTTTATCTCCGCGGATAAATTTTCATCCGGGCAAAAATCTCTGGGATAGCGCAAGGACATCGGTCTCTTAAGGGAAAGAGCCGTCTTAAGCAAACTTCTCAATTCCTCTCCGTCTTTCGGCGCAGAGACTACCATATTCGGCAAACTGCTTAGATAGGCAAAATCAAAGAGGCCATGATGGGTCGGGCCGTCCTGGCCGACAATTCCGGCCCTATCTACTGCCAGGATGACCGGGGCTTCCTGAAGGCAAAGCTCATGAAAAATCTGGTCATAGGCGCGCTGGAGAAAAGTAGAATAAATAGCCACTACCGGGCGAAAACCCTTAAGAGAAAGCCCCGCCGCAAATCCTAACGCATGCTGCTCAGAAATACCGGTATCAAAAAATCGCTCTGGAAACTCCGTGGCAAATTTATCTAAGCCGGTGCCGTACGGCATCCCGGCGGTTATGGCCACAATATTTTTGCTTGAACGGGCCAAATCGGCTAAAGTTTCGCTAAAAATTTTTGTATAGGTTGATTTATCAGGGGAAGGGCTTTTTTCTCCGGTATCTACATTAAACGGCGGTGTGCTGTGAAACTTCCAGGGTTTCTGCTCGGCGAATTTGTATCCTTTTCCTTTTTTGGTCAAAACATGGACCAGGGTCGGCTTACCGTTTATTTTTGTCAGGTTTTTAACGGTGTCAATCAAAGTGGGCAAATTATGGCCGTCAATCGGGCCGATATAACGGAATCCTAATTCTTCGAAAAGAATGCCGGGGACCAGTAATGATTTTAAGCTTTCTTCGACCCGTTTGGCAATTTTAAGCATTTTTCCGCCAATCGCCGGAACTTTCTTCAGAAGAAATTCAACATCCTTTTTAAAGCGGTTATACATCGGGGTGGTAATAATCCTGTTCAGGTAATTGGATAATGCCCCGACGCTTTTAGCAATACCCATTTCATTATCGTTTAAGATAACAATCAAATTTTTCTGGAGATGGCCGATATGATTTAAGCCTTCGAAAGCCATTCCCGCCATTAGCGAGGCGTCTCCGATTACTGCCACCACTTTTTCTTTCGTTTTCAATAAATCCCTCGCCGCCGCTATTCCCAATGCTGTCGAAAGCGCCGTGCTGCTATGCCCGGTAGTAACCAGGTCATAAGGGCTTTCGCCTTTTTTAGGAAAGCCGCTTATTCCCCGGTATTGCCGTAATGTTTTAAAAGCTTCTTTTCTTCCGGTCAGAAGCTTATGGGGATAAATCTGGTGGCCGACATCCCAAAAAACCTTGTCTTTATCCAAATCCAGGACATAATAGAGGGCTAAGGTTAATTCGACCACCCCTAAGTTAGAGGCCAAATGCCCTCCGTTTTGTGCGACCGTATCAATAATCTCCCGGCGGATTTCTTCGGCTAAAACCGTCAAATCCTTGATTGTTAACTTTTTTAAATCGTTGGGGTTTTTGATATTTGAAAGTATTTTCGCCATTTCGGTCCTGTAAATCTAAAAAAGCAAATCTTCTTTTTTCTTCTCTCCTAAGACAAAGGGTTCTTTTTTAATTTTCCCGGCTTCATCTTTAACCAGGATCTCGAATTTACTCTCCGCCTCTTTAAGCCTTTTTGAACAAATGCGGGAAAGTTTTATTCCCTCTTCGAATTTTTTTAAAGCGGTATTGAGCGTTAAATTTTCTTTTTCCAAATCCGCGACAATTTTTTCTAACTTCTTTAACGCGTCTTCAAATTTAATCTCCGCCATCTCTTTCTCCTCTACAGGCCATTGTTTCTGGCCATTATCCCTCACTCATGCTTGTATTTTATTTTTTTCCCTGCCATTTGCCACCGGCCATGAGCTATGAGCCAATTCGAGCCATGAGCTAATTCTCTATTTCCGTAACTTTCGAAGTAAATTTCCCTCGGTGGACGATTACTTCAACCAAATCATCTTTTTCCAAAATCCCTGCGTCTCTTATCGCATTTCTTTTTGGCAATTTTAAAGCCAGGCTATAACCGCGGCTTAAGACCCCCAACGGGCTTAAGGTTTCAAGCTTCCCTGAAAAAAAACAAAGTTTCTCCCCTACTGTCTCCAGTGTATAAGAAGCCGCCCTTTTCATCCTCTCCAAAAAGTCATCCAGCCGCTGGCTGTATTGATTGATTAAATCCTGGGCGATGCGAAAGGCATAACTGCTTTTCGCTGTCTCCAGCCGGTTCGCCATTTCCTCTATTTTATTTCTGGCTGAATTTGTCAGCCGATGGATTAAATATTTAATTTGATTTTCAAATTCCTCCCGGCGGCCAATAACCAGTTCTGCCGCGTGAGAAGGAGTCGCCGCGCGCATATCGGCGGTAAAATCAGAAATCGTATAATCGATTTCATGCCCAACCGCAGAAATTACCGGGATTCGGGACTTATAGATACTCCGGGCAACAACCTCTTCATTAAATGCCCAGAGGTCTTCAGCCGAACCGCCGCCCCGGCCGGCAATAATCACATCCACCGTCCCTAATTTATTAAACTCATCTATCGCTTCGGCTATCTCTTTTGCCGCCTCCTTACCCTGAACACGGACCGGGTTTAAAACGATATGGACATGGGCATAACGGCGGTTGATTACATGGATGATATCGCGGATGGCCGCGCCGGTCGAAGAAGTTACCACCCCGATTGCCCGGGGTAGAAAGGGAACCGGTTTTTTATGCTTCTCATCGAATAAGCCTTCTTTTTCCAGCCGTTTTTTTAACTGTTCGAAGGCTAATTGTAGCGCCCCCAAACCTTTGGGTTCGATTTCAACGGCTGAGATTTGATAATCCCCCCTTCGTTCATATACCGTCAGTCCTCCGTAGATAACCACCTGTAAGCCGTCTTCCAATTTAAACTTTACATGCTGGTTTAAATGGCGAAACATTACCGCCTTTAGCTCGGCGTTCTCGTCTTTTAAAGTAAAATAAAGATGTCCGGATGCAGGCCTCCGTAAATTAGAAATCTCCCCTTCTACCCAGATGGCGGTAAAATTGACCTCAAGTAGTTGCTTCACCTGGGAGGTAAGTTCCGATACGCTATAGATTTTTCTATCTTCTTCTGGAAACAATATTTTTAATCATCCGTTTACCGAGAGCCATGAGCCGCTTTGGCTCTTAGCTCTTCGCTTTTTTACATTTCACCTAACACATTACACAATTACTATAAGCCACTTTTGCATTCCACATTACACATCTCACATTACACTTTACACAATTTTATCACACATTACACAATTACTATGCGCCATTCGCCATTCTCGCCGCCTTCAAGGTATTTTTCATCAACATAGCAATGGTCATTGGCCCGACGCCGCCGGGGACAGGTGTAATCATCCCGGCCTTTTCTTTAGCAGAATCAAAATCTACGTCTCCGCAAAGTTTTCCTTCAAGGCGGTTCACCCCGACGTCAATAACAACTGCTCCTGGTTTAATCATCTCCCCGGTGATAAATTTCGGCCGCCCAATGGCCACCACCAGAATATCCGCTTGGCGGGTTACCCCGGCCAAATTAACTGTTTTGGAGTGGCAAATAGTTACCGTGGCGTGATTATGAAGCAGGAGAAATGACAGCGGCCTGCCGACAGTAATGCTTCTTCCTACGACCACTGCCCTTTTTCCCGGTATTTCGATTTTTTCTCTTTTTAGCAATTCGATAATTCCTTGAGGCGTACAGGGGACAAAGCCGTCCCTTCCTAAAACTAAATTTCCCAAACTCATTGGAAGAAATCCGTCGACATCCTTATCCGGATGGACGGCATTTATAATCTTCTCTTGATTTATCTGTTTGGGCAGCGGCAGCTGAACCAGAACCCCATGAATTTTTTTATCGTGATTAAGCCTTTTTACCAAATCTAAAACTTCTTCGGTTGGGCTATTCTCATTCAACTGGTGTTTCTCGGAGTAAAACCCCAGCCTCTTGCAGGCCTTTTCCTTATAGCTGACATAAATTTCTGAAGCCGGATTCTGCCCCACCAAAACTACTGCCAGCCCCGGGGTAATCCTTTTTTCCGTTTTAAGTAATTCTGCCTCTTTCTTTATTTCATCTTGAATCTGATTAGCTATCTCTTTTCCGTCAATCAATTTAGCGCTCATTTTTTCTCCCAGGGAAGGTTAATTCTTTCTATCGTGGTAGCCTTTCCGCTCTTTAATTCGACCACTACCCCGGAAAGCCAGATATCTTCATGGGCAACTTCGAACCGGGTCGGCATACCGGTCAGAAACCTCTGGAGGATTAATTCGCTTCTCACCCCGATAACAGAATTACGGGGGCCGGTCATTCCCACATCGGTAATGTAGGCAGTGCCCCCGGGCAGAATCTGTTCGTCAGCCGTTTGGACGTGGGTATGCGTGCCGAGAATCGCTCCTACTTTACCGTCGAGAAAACGCGCCAGGGCATTTTTTTCCGAGGTTGCCTCCGCATGTATATCGATAATAGTATTTTCCGTAAATTCTTTTAATTTATCTATCTCCCTTTCCGCCGTCCGGAAAGGACATTCTATCCTCGCCATAAATACCCGCCCCTCTAAATTAAGCACCCCTAAGTTTTCTCCCTTTTTGGTTTTAAATATCCCTGAACCCAGGCCGGGTACGCCCGGGGCGTAATTGGCGGGGCGCAGCAGCCGTTTTTCTCTTTCGATGAACTCGATTATCTCCTTTTTATCCCAGATGTGATTGCCTGAAGTCAAAATATCTATGCCCATGGAAAACAATTCTTCGGCAATTCTTGGCGTTAGTCCGAATCCGCCGGCCGCATTTTCCGCATTCGCTATGGTTAAATCGACTTTATATTCTTTTTTTAATTTAGGCAGAATTTCTCCAGTAGCTTGCCGCCCCGGCCTGCCGATTATATCGCCGATAAATAATACCTTCATCCGGCCTTTCTCCTATTTTTTACATTACACATTTCACATTACACTTTACACAATTTTATAACGCATTACGCAATTACTATCAGCCTTTTTGGCTCTTAGCTTTTCGCTCATAGCTCTTAGGAAAAGTATTTATTTCTACCATGAGCCGTTTACCCCGTAGCATCCCGAAGGGATTGGTATCGGGGTCAGCCATGAGCTATCAGCTATCAGCTATGAGCCATGAGCTACAAGCCAATTCGAGCCATCCTATTTCGCATATTCCACTGCCCGGGTTTCTCTGATAACCGTAACTTTAATCTGCCCCGGATAATCCAGGCTTTCTTCGATTTTTTTGCTGATTTCGCGGGAAAGCTGGGCCGATTCGATATCGCTGATTCTATCCGGTTCGACGATTACCCTGATTTCTCTCCCGGCTTGAATGGCATAACATTTAGCCACGCCTTTGAATGATTTAGCAATACCTTCCAATTTTTCCAGCCTTTTGATATAGGCCTCCAAGGTTTCTCTCCGCGCCCCGGGCCGCGCCGCAGAAATAGCGTCGGCCGCTTGAATCAAAACGGCTAAAACCGTCCCGGCTTCTTGTTCTTCGTGATGGCTGGCAATGGCGTGGACAATTTCCGGCGCCTCGTTATATTTCCGGGCAATATCCGCGCTAATTTGGGCATGGGTTCCTTCTACTTCGCGGTCAATAGCTTTGCCAATATCATGAAGGAGCCCGGCTCTCTTGGCTGATGCAACATTTTCGTTTATCTCTGCCGCCAGGACACCGGCTAAAAAAGCCACTTCCTTAGAATGGTGCAGGACATTCTGTCCGTAGCTGGAGCGGTATTTGAGCCGGCCTAAAAGTCTAATTTCCTCTGGATGTAAATTCTGGACCCCCATTTCAAACGCCGCCTGCTCTCCTTCATTTCGGATATTAACCTCTATTTCCTGTTTAACCTTTTCTACTACCTCCTCGATACGGGCCGGATGGATTCTTCCGTCGACAACTAACCGCTCTAAGGTAATCTTGGCAATTTCCCTCCTGATGGGGTCGAAAGCGGAAAGAATTACCGCCTCCGGTGTATCGTCGATAATAACATCCACTCCGGTTACCTTTTCTAAGGCGCGGATATTCCGCCCTTCCCTCCCGATTATTCGTCCTTTCATTTCATCGCTTGGCAAAGCAACCACCGAAACTGTCGTCTCGGCAACATGTTCCGAGGCGCAGCGCTGTATAGCCACACTAATAATCCCTTTGGCCTTTTTATCGGCCATGGCCTTTGTTTCTTCTTCCACTCTTTTTATCACCGTTGCTTTTTCCTGGGATAATTCATTTTCCAGACGCTGGAGAAGCAATTTCCTGGCTTCCGCGGCGCTTAATCCCGATATTCGCTGGAGTTTTTCTTTTTCCTCTGAAAGAGCAATGGCAAGTTCTCTATTTCTGTCTTGAATAGCTTTTTCCTTATTTTGCAAAACGTTTTCCCGGTCAGAAACATCCTTTTCCTTTTTCTCCAAAATGTCGACTTTCCGGTCTAAATTTTCTTCCCGCTGTATCAAGCGTTTTTCCAATTGCAAAAGTTCGTTTCTCCGGGCTTGAGTCTGCCGTTCGAATTCAGTTCTTGACTGGTACAGCTCATCTTTCGCCTCAAGGCTGGCTTCCCGGCGTTTTGCTTCGGCTTCTTTTTCGGCATCCTTAATTATCTTTTGAGAAAGTTTCTCCGCCATACCCAGCCTTTTCTCCGCCAAAACCTTTCTCAACCGGTAGCCGCAAAAAAGCCCGAATAAAACTGCCAGGGGAATACCTGCCCCGAGAATAACGCCTGTATTCGTAAAAAATCGATTAATCACTTGATTCTCGCCTCCTCTTCAACATATGTTGACAATATCTCGTCTCATGATTATTTTCTATTCTTCGCCTTCAACAATCCGCTTTTCGATAATTCTCTCTTCAGTGACAACTTTGTCTAAAACCTGGTCATGCTTGAGGCTTGGAATCCTTTTGACAATTTGTAACTCAAAGGCTATTCCGACCTTTTGAGTTTTTCTGGATAGTTTTTCGAGAAATCTGTCAAAATATCCCCGGCCATATCCCAAACGGTTCCTTTTTAAATCAAATGCCACTCCCGGCAGAATCACTAAATCTATCTCGTTAAGAGGCACTTGCCGCACCGCATCATCGTTTGGCTCCTTTATTCCGAATGCCCCTTTTTGTAAATCTCTGCCGATGTCTAAAAGCTCTGAGGCAACTAATTCTTCTCCTTTCACTTTTGGCACAACTACCCTCTTCTTATCTTCCAGGCTTTCTTGAATCATCCCTTCGGTTTCCACCTCGCCGGATTTCGCCATGTAAAACATAATTGTTTCTGCTTTTTTATATTCGCTCAGGCCAAAGAGTTTTTCTTTAATCAAACGGCTTTTCCGTTTAATCTCCCCGGGCGGTTGTCCTTCTCTTCTCTTAAGGCCCTGCAGGCGTAAACTCTCTTTTACTTTCTTCTTTTTCTGTTCGTCGCTTTCCGCCATGCCTTAGCTTCCCTTTTCAACCTTATTTCACACCCGGGGTAAAAAAAACCCTGCCTTTGCCGTGGAAAAAAATATTATTGAACCTGCGCTATTACAGGTGGGTGCCCTCTTAGATGTTTCAAACTTTGCACCTAAAGTCAGGCTCCCAGTTGATTGG
This sequence comes from uncultured bacterium, assembly GCA_964506785.1. GTDB lineage: Bacteria > CAZDME01 > JAYEMH01 > JAYEMH01 > JAYEMH01 > CAZDME01. Next base: position 22,323 of record CAZDME010000006.1, read on the forward strand.
TGTTGGTTCAACTACCTATCTTTTTCTCACGTACAAGGCAGGGGATTTCACCTTCGATTATATCACAGCAAAAACATTTAGCAAGTTTATTTATGCGCTTCAATCAGCCGGATTAAATTTTGGACCCTTTCTTTAATCGCCAAACGGTCTGCTTTGCCTTTTTCCCGGGATTGGTGCAGTTCATCGGCGACATTCAAAGCGGCCAAAATGGCAATCTTATTGGTCGAACTCAACTGGGTATTGCTGGCGACTTCCTGCATTTTTTTATCGAGAAAAACTGCCAGCATTTTTATGTAATCGGGGTCCTTTACCCCTTTAATCCGGTATTCCTCGCCAAAAATTTTTACCGTTACCGCGGGCCATTTTTCCTTCATAATCATCTGCCTTGTCGTTAAGATTTATCCTCCTCTTATTTTAACCTTTAAGTTGTTTTCGAGTAAAGTTGAAATCTTGCTGTGCACCTCATTAACCTCGTCATCGGTTAAAGTTTTTACCAATGAACGATAGGTTAATCTATAGCCTAAACTCCTGAAACCGCCGGGTATCTGTTTCCCCTGATAAACATCGAACAAATCTATTTTTTTAATTAAGTCTCCTCCCTCTTTCCATATTTGGCTGGTTATTTCATCTGAGGTTGCCTCAATTGGGACTAAAAGCGATAAATCTCTGGTAATAGCCGGGAATTTCGGAAGCTTCCTGAAGTGTTTAGTTAAATCTACCCAGGGTAAAATTTCATCCAGAATTATTTCGGCGGCAAAGATTTTTCCTTTAAGGCCCAACTTTTCAGAAACCTCCGGACTAACCTCTCCCCATGAACCTATCTTTTTCCCGTTTTTAATCAGCCGGGCAGAATTATTTGGATGAAAAGAGGGCAGCCCCCCTTTAATCTCTTTAAAAGAAGAAATACCTAAGGTATTCAACAGCGCTTCTATCATTCCCTTGAGGCTGAATAAATCAAGAGCGGAATTTCTTATCCCTGATGGCTTGCTGTATGCTTCGGCTAAAACAAAGGCAATTGCTGTTTTTTCGATAAACCCCGTATCAATCCCCTTTTTATTCTCATCTTTTTCTTCCGGAACGTCCAGGGTGGCTGAAAAAAAGACCTTGGCAATTTCGAAAATTTTTACTTCCTCAAGCTGGCGGTTAAAATTCCAGACAGTATTATTGAGCAGGCTGGCCAGCAATGTCGGCCGCATAATATCCTGGCCCTGACTTATCGGGTTTTTAATCCTTACGAATTTCTTTCCAAAAACCTTTTCGTCTAAATTAAGGGCACTCAAGCTATCCAGGCTGACAAAGCTGAAATTGACCGCTTCCTGCAGGCCGAATTTTAACAAGGCATCGAAACTGACTTTTTTTGCCTCATCTTCTAATCTTTTTGGGTAGGGGCTAAAGGCCGCCCGGGGCAGGCTTCCTTCGATTTTATCAAAACCGTAATGCCGGGCAACCTCTTCGACCAGGTCAACCTCTCTTTCGATATCACCCCTGAAGCTGGGCACCAGGACATCGATTTTATTCCTTGTGCTTTTTTTAATTTTAAACTCCAAACCCTTAAGGATTCCCTTTATCTGAGCCAGGGTTAATTCGGTCCCCAAAAGGCCGTTTACCGTTTCTAAATTTAACCCGATGGCTCTCGGGGGGATTTTCTTTTTATAAATATCGATTATCCCCTGGCAAATTTCTCCCCCGGCCAACTCGGTAATTAAAGCCGATGCCCGATTAAGCGCCGGAATCAAGCCTTTCGGGTCGGTTCCTCTTTCGAAGCGGTAAGAGGCCTCGGTCATGAGTCCCAATTTTTTTCCGGAACGGCGGATAGAACTTTTATCGAAATAGGCGCTTTCTACGGCTACATTTTTTGTCGAACTCGTTACCTCGGAGAGATTCCCGCCCATTATCCCGGCAATTGCTTGAGGTTTTTCTCCGTCGGCAATGACCAATATATCCGTCTCCAGTTCCCGTTCGACTAAATCGATGGTAGTAATCTTCTCGCCTTTTTTCGCCCGGCGGATAATTAATCCCTTTTTGGCTAAAGTATCGGCGTCGAAGGCATGTAAAGGATGCCCTAGCTCCATCATCACGAAGTTGGTCGCGTCAACGATATTATTGATTGAACGCAGCCCCATCTTTTCCAAACGTAATTTCAACCAGGCCGGGCTTGAGCCAACCTTAATATTCCTGATAAACCGGGCCGTATAACGGGGGCAAAGTTTAGTCTCTTGAACCTGGACCTTGAGAAAATCCTGAATCTTAGCTTGCCCTTGATTAATTTTAAAACTGGGGTACTTTACTCTTTTTTTGAGTCTGGCGCCGATTTCTCTGGCAATACCGGTCATATTGGCGCAATCCGGACGATTGGAAGTAAGCTCTAATTCAAAAATCAAATCACCATCCGGGGCGGCCTGATAGTTTTCTACTTCGATACCCAGCATCGTCAGAAGTTCAGCCAGCTTCTCTCCGGAAAGATTGATATCGATATATTCTTTTAACCACTGATAGGAAAATCTCATCTGTTTCTTTCTCCAAAAAGCGCTTTGGCTCTTAGCTTTTCGCTCATAGCTCTTAGTTTTTTAGCCATAAGCTACCTGCCCCGTAGCATCCCGAAGGGATTGGTATCGGGGTCAGCCATGAGCCGATTCGAGCCACCTGCCCTGAGCAAAGCCGAAGGGTCAGCCAACAGCTATCTAGAACTGCCTCAAGAATCTTAAATCATTTTCAAAAAACAACCGGATATCATCAATGCCGTATTTGAGCATGGCGATGCGTTCGATGCCCATACCAAAGGCATAACCGCTCACTTTTTCCGGGTCATATCCAACTGTTTTCAAAACAAATGGGTCAATCATCCCCGAGCCTAAAATTTCCAACCACCCTTTCTTCCGGCAGACGGGACATCCTTTCCCCTGGCAAATCACACAGCTTATATCTATCTCGGCGCTCGGTTCGGTAAAGGGAAAGAAGCTCGGGCGGAAACGCAATTTTGTCTTCCTGCCGAAAAAAGATTGGACGAATACTTCCAATACCCCTTTTAAATGGGCAAAGGTAATGCCCTTATCTACCTGGAAAACCTCCATTTGATGAAACATCGGGGTATGAGAAGCATCGGTGGCGTCCCGGCGGAAACACCTCCCCGCCGAAACAATCCTGACCGGCGGTTTGAATTTTTCCATAACTCTAATCTGCACCGGAGAGGTCTGAGTCCGGAGGATGGTCTTTTCTGCCAGGTAAAATGAATCCTGGGTATCTCTAACCGGATGATCCGGAGGCGTATTCAAGGCTTCAAAGTTATAATATTCAGTTTCAATCTCCGGCCCTTCCGCTAAGAAAAAACCCATCTTTAAAAAAATATCGATTATTTCGTTTGAAAGCTGGGTAATCGGATGGATTGTGCCCATTTGCGGCCGGCGGCCGGGGAGAGTAATATCCTCTCCTTGGCTTAAATCTATTTTTCTTTCCCGCTTCCGGATTAAATTTAACTTCCGGCTGAAAGATTCTTCGAGGCTTTCCTTGATGCTATTCGCCATTTTCCCGATTAGCGGACGTTCTTCGGGACTAACATCCTTTAAATTTCTAAGAAGCTGGGTCAAAGGGCCTTTCCTCCCCAGATATTTAACCCGCAGTTTTTCCAATTCCTCGATACTCGAGGCCTTTTCTAAACCCTCTACCGCTTCTTTTTTTATATTCTCTAATTTTTCTTTCATTTTTTTCTTTTGCTATGAGCCATTCGCCATGAGCCAAGAGCCATGAGCCAATTCGAGCCAAGACCTATTTATTCTTCCTCATTTCCTGGATACTTTTATTACTGCCGATTATAATCAGAATATCTCCATCTTCGATTATGTCGTCAGCATGGGGCAAAACCTTCATTTCCTCTTTGATATCGGTTTCACCTTCTTCGTCAACCGTCGGCACCTTTTTCTTTATGGCAATAATGCTGACCTCTAATTTTCTTCGGATATTAATATCCCGCAGGGTTTTACCGGCAAATTCTTTGGGAGCAACTACTTCCATTATGCTGTAATCTGGCAGCAGTTCAAACTGGTCCAGGCAATTTGGGGCGCCCAGGTTCCTCGCCAAACGAACGCCCATATCCCTTTCCGGAAAGACTACCCGGCTAACGCCTACCTGGCGCAGGACTTTTCCGTGCATCCCGGTTATCGCTTTAGCAATTATTTCCTTAACACCGATTTCTTTAAGAAGCATGGTTACCAGAATACTCGCTTCGATATTCTGTCCGATACTGACGATAGCGACATCTACATCTTTTATTCCCACTGAACGCAGGGCTTTTTCATCGGTGGCATCGAGTTGCACTGCTTGGGTAGCATAATCATTTGCCTCCTGGACCTGTTCTTCGACCATATCGATGGCTAAAACTTCCGCTCCTTGGCTGCTCAGTGTCCGCGCAACACTGGCGCCAAACCGCCCCAAACCAATTACCGCAAACTGTCTCATTCTAATTACCTCCTTTAATATGACCCGTTGACACGTTCAATCAGCCAATCATCACTTTTTCTTCAGGATATTTAAAAAGCCTTCTTTCTTCCGGCCGGGTCATGGCTAAGGCTAAGGTTAAAGGCCCCACCCGTCCGACAAACATGGTAATGATGATAATAACCCGTCCCCAGGCGCTTAGCTCTTTGGTAATCCCGGTGCTCAAGCCCACCGTGCCGAAAGCAGAGGTAGTTTCATATATTCCTTTGATTAAAAAACCCGGCTGATGGGCAATTTTCCCTTCGGCGATTAGTAAAAGCAAGGTAGCCAGAAAAATCCAGGAAATGGCTAAGACAAAAATAACCATCGCCCGGCGGATAATTAAGCGGGGTATTGTCCGGTGAAAAATAGAAACATAACTTTTATTCTTCAGCATCGACCACCAAATGGCTAAAAAAATTATAAAGGTGCAGGTTTTAATTCCGCCGCCGGTTCCTCCCGGAGAGGCTCCGATAAACATCAAAATCAAAGTAAAAAAATGGCTGGCCGGCCGCATTTCCGCAACCGGTAAAGTATTAAAACCGGCTGTCCGCGGGGTAACCGCTTGAAAGAAAGAGGCCAGCATTTTTCTACCCAAAGGAAGCCCTTTTAATGTATTTTCTCCCTCTAAAAAGAAAAAAACTGTAAAAGCCAGCCCGATTAACACCAGTGTCGAAATAAGCGCAATTTTCGTCTGCAGGGAAACCTTATTTCTAACTGCTTCTTTTTTACCCGGGGTAAAGCGTAATTTTGATAAATCGATAAGGACGAAAAATCCAATCCCTCCCAGGACGATTAAGGTTATCATAACTAAATTTGTTAAGACATCCCCTCGAAAAGCGGTTAGGCTGGTTTTAAATAAAGAAAACCCGGCATTGCAAAAACCGGAAACGGCATGAAAAACTGCCCGATAGGCAGTTTCGCCTAAACTGCCGGATAAAATCTTCCGCCAATGGAAAAATAAGATAGCCGCCCCGGCCCCTTCGAAAATGAGGGTCAAGAAAACGATATTTTTAAGTAAATAAAGTATGCCTTTACCTTCGTTATGATTCAGGGCGCTCTGCATAATCATTCTTCCCTTAATGGTTATTTTCCTGCCGAAAAGAACGGCAAATAGCGACGAGAAAGTCATTATACCCAATCCCCCTATTTGGACGAGGGAAAGAATCACCAGCTGGCCGAAACGGGTAAAATAACTGCCGGTATCGACGACAATTAATCCGGTCACGCAGGTTGCCGAGGTAGCCGTAAAAAAGGCATTTATTAAAGAAATCCCCTCTTTAGTTGCCCAGGGCAGTTGAAGCAGAATTGTTCCGGCAAAAATAGCCGCTAAAAAACTTAAGATAATGATTTGCGGCGGATTAAGCTTCTGCAAAATCCCCTTCTTATACATTTTACCCGAACTCCCAATTTTTAAACCGCTGGACAGCTAATGAAGCCGCGGTCTATTAACCTGCAGCAGGATGTAACTGGCTAGGCTTTAGCCTTAGATTTACCTTTACCCTGGACGGCTTTGACTAAATACGTAAAGGTTTTGGCGTCTGTGGCCGCAATTTCGGCCAGCATCTTTCTGTTGAGTTCGATTTTTGCCTTTTTTAATCCGGCTAAAAACTGGCTGTAGGAAAGCTGATGGTTTTCGCAGGCGGCATTAATCCTCACCGTCCAGAGCCGGCGCATATTTCTTTTTTTCGTCCGGCGGTCCCGGCTGGCATACATCAAACCTTTGTTAACTGTTTCATGCGCGGTTTTATAAAGGCGGTGTTTGCCTCCCCAGTATCCCTTGGCCATTTTCAGTATTTTTTTTCGCCGCTTCCTTGAAGCAGGCCCTTTTCTTGCTCGCATTTTTCTTTTTCCTCTCTAAGAAATAAAAAAACAGGGTTTTCCCCGTCTCGCTATTTATATGGTAAAAGTTTCATCAGCGTCTTAGTCTCAGTCTTTGTGACTAAGGTTGACTTTCTCAAAGCTCTCTTCCGTTTCCTTCTTTTACCGGTCAAGAGATGGCTTTTAAATCCTTTGTTTCTTCTTATTTTCCCTTTTTTGGTCTTTCGAAACCGCTTGGCGGCTCCGCGATGAGTCTTAAGCTTAGGCATTTTCCTCTCCATGTTTAGAAACTTTGGGCCGCAGAATTATTATTGTGCTTCTCCCTTCTTGTCTCGGGCCGAATTCTACCACTGCTAACTTATCTGTTTCCTCAATCACTTTTTGCATCAAAGCATCACCGATGTCTTTGTGAGACATTTCCCTGCCTCGGTACATCAGGGTGATTTTCACCTTGTGCCCCTCAAGCAGAAATTCCTCGATATGATTAAGTTTGATAGTGTAATCATGGGGATCGATTTTGGGGCGTATTTTTATCTCTTTGGTCTCCATAATCTTTTGTTTTTTCTTTACTTCTTTGGCCCGCTTAGCCTGCTGATAACGGTATTTTCCGTAATCAATAATCCGGCAGACCGGAGGTTTGGCTGTCGGGGCCACTTCGACTAAATCTAAATTTGCCTCCTCGGCCAATCTCAGCGCCTCTTTAATCGCCACTACCCCCATCTGGTCCCCATTTTGATTGACTAATCTAACCTCTCCGACTCGAATCTCGCTATTGATTCTTGGTTCTTGTGAAATTGTCAATCACCTCCTTTATTTCTGCCTGTCCTGACGGCAGATGTATAAACCCCTTTTTAAAAACTGGTCATTCCCTCCGCTTTTGTTCAATCTCCTTCTCTAAATTCTTAATTAACTTATCTGCCTTTTGACTGCCTAAATCTCCCTTCCCTCTTTTCCTTACCGCTACTGTCTTAGCCGCCTCTTCCCTCCGGCCAATAACCAAAAGGTATGGCGCCTTTTCCATTTCTCCTTCTCTGATTTTATACCCTATTTTTTCATTGCGCCAATCTTCCTCTATTCGAAACCCCTTATTTCTTAAGTCTTTGGCTAACCCTTTGGCGTAAGAAATCTGGTTTTCGGTAACCGTCAAGAGTTTAATCTGCACCGGAGCAATCCATAAGGGAAAAGCCCCGCCGAAATGCTCGATTAACACCCCCAGGAATCTCTCGATTGTGCCTAAAATGACCCGGTGAATCATAACCGGACGGTGTTTTTTTCCGTCTTCTCCGATATAGGCGACATCGAACCGTTCCGGGATGGTGAAATCCACCTGGATAGTTGCTCCCTGCCAGGTGCGTCCCAGAGAATCCTTTAATTTAACGTCGATTTTCGGCCCATAAAAAGCCCCTTCGCCTTCGTTTATTTGATAGGCCGTTTTTCGTTCGCTCAAAACCTCTTTCAAAGACCGGGTAGCCATATCCCAGTCCTCTTGTTTTCCGATAAAATCCTCCGGCCGGGTGCTTACCTCCATTTCCCATTGGAAACCAAAGAGTTTAAGGACATCCTCGACAAAATCCAGCACCTTATCGACTTCTTCTTTAAACTGCCCCGGCGAACAAAAAATATGGGCGTCATCCTGCGTAAAACCTCTCACCCGCATCAATCCATGGAGCACCCCGGATTTTTCGTAGCGGTACACCGTGCCTAATTCGAAGAAACGGATTGGGAGTTCCCGATAACTATGCCGGTGGGCTTTATAAATCAGGATATGCCCGGGGCAATTCATTGGTTTAACCGCATATTCCTGTTTTTCCGCTTCGATAAAATACATCAGGTCCCGGTAATGCTCGTAGTGCCCGGACATTTTCCAGATATCCGATTTTAAAATATGCGGGGTAGAGACCAATTGATAACCCCGCTTCAGGTGTTCTTTGATAATAAAATCCTCCAGGATATTACGTAAAATTGCCCCTTTGGGGTGATAAAAAACCAACCCGGCGCCGGCTTCTTCATGGAAGCTGAATAGGTCCAGGGCTGGCCCCAGCTTTCGGTGGTCCCTTTTCCTGGCTTCATCAAGGTTCTCAAGGTATTTCTCTAATTCTTTCTGGGTCGGGAAAGCGGTGCCGTAGATACGCTGAAGCATCGTATTGGTTTCTTTCCCCCGCCAGTAAGCCCCGGCGGCATTTATAAGTTTAACCGCTTTTACCTCTCCGGTTTTTCCTAAATGCGGCCCCTTGCATAAATCGGTAAAGTTTCCGTGGCGGTAGATACTTACGGAATCATCCGGGATTTCCTTAAGCAGTTCCAGTTTATATGGTTCTTTAAGCTGGCTGAAAATTTCTACGGCTTCTTTTTTCGAAACTTTAGATTGGAAAAAGGGCTGGTCGGCTTCGATAATCTCCTTCATTTTAGCTTCGATTTTCGCTAAATCATCCGGAGTAAAAGGGCGGGAATAATCAAAGTCATAATAGAACCCGTCGGCAATCGCCGGGCCGATGCCCAACTTTACCTCCGGGTATAATTCTTTAACGGCTGAGGCTAATATATGAGCGGCGCTATGCCGCAGGGATTTTAAGTCCAATCTTTTCTCTTTCTACAAACAGAAAAAAAGGGCTAAGCCCTTTCTACCGGCATTTAGCCTATATTAGTACACTATATATAGGAAGTCAAGCAAATTTTACCCCCACCACGAGCCACGAGCTATTTCCCCCGTAGCATCCCGAAGGGATTGGTATCGGGGTGAGCCAATTCGAGCCAAGAGCCATCAGCCAGCAGCCAGTACCCAGGAACCAACAGCCATCATCCATCACCCACCCCCAGGTATTTAAAGAGTAGTGCCGCAAAATTCGTTAATCGCTCTTCCAGGTTATGTTGATTTTCTCCGTAAATTTCCCGGGTGGAAATTCTAATCAAAGCCGTATCGGTCCCTTTAAAAGGCTTCCGCCTTATCTGGTTCCAGGTCATCTGGAGCTGTTGCGCGTAGAAATTGGTAAATAGCTTTTCACCGGCTTTATACCAATAAAGGATAACCTCCTCCGGCCTTTTTTCTTTCCCCGGTAAAATCACTAATTTATTGGTAGGATAAATTTTATTGCCTATTTTTAAATTGAACACCTCTTTATGCGCCGCTACTCCCCCGCCGGTCAGGCAAACCTCCGGCGGATGAATTGCCTTGCGGTTACGCGAAGAAAAAACGCCTGAAAAATAGACAATTTCACCTTCAGGGTTGCTGTATTTCCGGATAACCACAAAAGGGCTTTCCAAAATCTCCAGGGTCCGCCTGGAAACCGGGATTTCCTCTCCCACCCATTCCCCCAGCTTCGTCGGGAAGTCAAATGATTCCTCTTTAACCAATAATTTCCTTTGGCTTGCTTCAAGAAAGAAAATTATCCCGGCGCATAACGTCAAGACACCCATAACCGTAAAAAATCGTTTATTTTCTCCCGGCACTCAACAGTCTCCCTATGCTTAAAAGAAATATGAAAGCGACGATAAAAACCAAAACACCGGATATATCATGGAATGCGCCTAAGGCCGCCTCTTCGCCGTATATCTCGGCCACGGCGCACATACTGCTGATTCGAAAGATATTGGCAATGAGGGCAATCGGGATAGAAGACAAAAAAATTAAAAATTTTCGAATCCGTGTCGTTTTGATAAAATAAGCAAAAAGCGCCCCCAGGGCAAGAAGAGCAATCAAAGAACGCAGTCCGCTGCAGGGGTCTCCGACGGTCAAACTCGACCGGGACATAAAAATAGTGCTGCCGCGCTCCACGGCCATAAATCCTATTTTTTTTATCAGCCAGACCGAACTTCCCGCCGCTAAAAGTTTTAGTTTCAAGCTCATATTGGAAATAACTACCAGCGGCAGGGGAATCATAAAGAAAAGAAAGAAAATCGGGAAAAGAATCACCCTGGTAATTTCCTTTCCCCAGAGATAAAGAGATATTCCCAGAACGGCCAGGATAAATGAAAAACCGGAAACAAAGCCGATTTGCAGCCAGCGGCTGGCCAGGTGAATTAATAAAGCGGCGATAAAAAGCGGCAGCCCCGGCGGGAAAGAGGAAGGTTTTCCTTCTTTAATTTCATCCCTCTTGACAAAAATTAAATAAGCCGAGATTAATGGGATTAAAAAACCGTGGGAATAATATGAATCGGCTGTCGTCCAGCGCTGATACATCCAGATAAAGGCTGGATAATAAGCAACGGAAAGAATTCCCAGGAGAGAAAGAATCTTGATTATCATAAATATTATCTCTAAGGGGACACTTTCAACTCATCGACCCTTTTTTTTGCTACCTGCGCCAGGCGGCTTCGGGGGAATTTTTCTATCAACCGTTGATAAGTGGCAATGGCTTTAACTTTATCTTTCAATTCGCGTTCATAAACGATGCCCATATTTAACAGGGCTAAAGGAATCCCCGGGGATTTGGGATATTCTTTAATTATCTTCTCCTGTGTTTCTATCGCCTTCTCCCAGTTCTTTTGATTGAAATAACCGGTGCTCTCTAAATTAATGGCAATCAATCCCAAGGGATTTTCCTTATTCTCCCCGTAAATCTTCTGATAATAACTTATCGCTTCATTAAAAGCGCTTTCTGCCTGGACTTTGTCGTCCTTCAGTTGGTAATGATTAGCGATATAAAGGGGAATCCTTAGGCCTTCCTGGCTATAAGGATATTCATTCATTATTTTCTTTAACAAGGCCAAGGCCTCCGGCCAACGCTCCTCTTTTTCGTAGAGAACGGCTAAGGCAAACCGGGCTTTAACCGTCAGCCCTTTAGCCGTCATTTTTATTTTATCGGTCAGGCCGTTTTTACTAACCGTCTCATATCGTTTTATGGCCTCCGTAAAAGCCTCAGCCGCCTTGGGGAAATCGCCCAGTTTTTGATAACGGCTGGCTAAATAGAAGGGCATCGCCAGTCCCTGGGAAGTCTGCGGATAGTCTTTGATTAAGCGGGCATAGATAATTGAGGCCCCCTCCCAGTTATGCTGCATTTCATAGAGGCTGCCGATAATTGCTTTTGCCTGAGCGCATACCTCTTTATTATCCGAATAATCGGCGATAATCTTTTCCAATTCCTTCTCCGCCTGGCCGTAATGCTTCCGGGCAATATACAATTCTACGATTGCCCATTGTGCCTTTATTTTATCCGGCCAGTCCGGATACTTCTTGATGATAGCGCGGAATCGATTGGCGGTAACTTCGAACTGTCCCGGCGGGGTGGCTTCCGGATTAGCCAAAATCTCTTTGACGGCTTTCTGGGCATGCCACATTTCTTTCTCCGCCGCATACTCCTGGCCGCAGCCGGCCATCCCCAAAACCGCCGTCAGAAACATACCTAAAATAAATATTTTCTTCATCGTTAATCCGATAAAATCCCTGGTTTTTCGCTAAGCTTCCGTTTCTTTATTCAAGATAAACAGCGTTGTCACCGCACTTAAAACAATCGAATCGACTACAAAAGTAATCACGATACCCAATCCCAGGATAAGCAGGGTAACCTCCGGGGAAAATTTTATCATTAGCCGCGGCAGATTATATTTCATCAAGGATATCGGGAAATTAAGCAAAGATGGTAAGAGAATAAGAATAAAGGTAGGCAAAAACAAATTTTTCATCAATCCAAACGACCGGATAATGCTTTTAAAAAATCCTTTTCCATCCAGGATTATCGCCGGGATGGCAAAAGCAAAAACGGTATTAATCATTACGGTAAGGACAAAATTGAGGTAAACGATTATTTGGCGCATTTGCCCGGAATTGAGGCCAAAGAGGAGCAGATGCTCCTGAAAATATTTTTTAAACAAGACACCCTCTCCTTTAAAAAAACCAAAAGCGAAAATGATTACCACGAACCAAACCGCCGCCAGGCTCAAATAGCGGGAAAGGGCTTTTTTAAATCCCTCGGCTAACTTCAGCGGCTCTTTCCTTATCTGCTGGCTGATTAAATAAACCATCCAGCCGCTGAGCAAAGAGACAAAAATTATCCCTAAAAACAAAGTAAGATAATTGCTTAGTTTGTCGAGGAAAAGAAAATTGGCCGGATAATGGAGATAGTGAGCCCGGTGGAAATATTTCAATATCGGCCCGGCCAGGATAGAAAAAGGACGGCGGGGATAATAATAAAGCAAGGTTAGGCCTATAGAGTTAATTAGTGCCGCTATTGCTAAAGGAAGGACGATAATCGGCTTTTTGAAAAGAGCCGAAAAAGAAAGCTTCCAGACTGCCCCGCTAAGTTCAAGTTTCTCTTTAATTCGCATTGTCAGCGTAATATAGCATAAAAGGAAAAAAAAAGCAAGGTTTTATCCTTGCTCCAGACCCCCGCCCTAAGAGAACCCAAGTGTTTAACTCGATAAAACCTGCAATCAAAAATTAAACCTTGAGTTTCTCTTAAGAGCTCTGGCTTCTTTTCCTAACTTTGAAAGCAAAAATACCGGCTAATCCCGTCCCTAAAAGGAACCAGGTGCCGGGTTCCGGGGTATGCGCCGCCGGAATAA